>DASPKB010000201.1:0-4327 GCA_035628315.1 Gemmatimonadales bacterium
CGATGACACCATGCTCCAGGTAGTACGGGAGGAACCTACCCGCGTCGTCCCGGGACAGGCCCCAGGTAGTCTGGGTAAGATCGTTGGTGCCGAACGAGAAGAACTGCGCTTCCCGCGCAATTTCATCAGCAGTGAGGGCGGCGCGGGGGAGCTCGATCATGGTCCCAAGCAGGTACGGCACCGTGATCTGGCGCTCCTGGAAGACCTCCTCAGCCACCTGGCGCACGATCAGGGCCTGCTTCCTGAATTCGACCACGCTCGCGGTGAGCGGGATCATTACTTCGGGCATGACCCGGCCCTTCCGAGCGGCCACCGTACACGCGGCCTCGAAGATGGCCCGCACCTGCATGGCCGTGATTTCGGGATAGAGGATCCCGAGGCGGCACCCCCGCAGCCCCAGCATCGGGTTCACCTCGTGCATGCTTTCCACGATGTGGTGAAGCGCCCGGGCGTCCATCTTGAGGTCGCGCGCCAGCGCTTCGATCTCGGCACGCTCCTTGGGGAGGAACTCGTGAAGCGGAGGGTCGAGCAACCTGATGGTTACCGGATACCCTTCCATAGCGCGAAAGATTGCCTCGAAGTCACCACGCTGCATGGGGAGCAGCTTCGCCAGCGCCGCCTGTCGTCCCGCGGCGTCCTGCGCCACGATCATCTGCCGCATGACCACCAGCCGGTCACCATCGAAGAACATGTGCTCCGTCCGGCAGAGCCCGATACCTTCCGCACCGAAGTCGCGGCCCCGGTGAGCGTCCGCCGGAGTATCGGCGTTGACCCGGACCCGGAGCTGCATGATCCGGTCGGCCCACCTCATGATGCGGGTGAAGTTGCCGCTCAGCTCCGGCGCAATCAGTGCGGCCTGCCCCGCGAAGACCTTGCCGGTGCTGCCGTCCACGGTAATCCAGTCACCCTCGCCCAGGCTCCGTCCATTTACTGACAGCCTGCTGGTCTTTTCGTCCACCTGGAGTGCCTGCGCGCCCGCCACACACGGCTTGCCCATGCCGCGGGCCACAACCGCCGCGTGCGAGGTCATGCCGCCCCGGGCCGTCAGGATGGCCTTGGCGGTGACCATGCCATGAAAGTCTTCCGGTGACGTCTCCCGCCGCACCAGAATAACCGCCTGGCCGGCTCGTCCCATCCGTTCTGCCTGATCGGCGTCGAACACCACCGTCCCGCAGGCCGCACCCGGAGAGGCTGGGAGCCCTGTCGTCAGCAGGTCGAGCCTGCTGTTCGGATCGATTGTGGGGTGGAGAAGCTGGTTGAGATCGTTGGGAGGGATTCGCGCGACCGCCTCCTGCTCGGTGATCAGACCCTCGTCCACCATGTCGCAGGCGATGCGCACGGCGGCGTGCCCTGAGCGTTGCCCTCGCCGGGTCTGCAGCATGTACAGATTGCCGCGCTCGATGGTGAACTCCATGTCCTGCACGTCCCGGAAGTGACGCTCCAGCGTTCTGGCGACCCGCTCCAGCTCCTGGTACGCAGCGGGGAGCTGCTCCTTGAGCTTGCCGATGGGGAGGGGTGTGCGGGTGCCGGAGACCACGTCCTCACCCTGCGCGTTCAGCAGGTACTCACCATAGAGCCTCGGCTCACCGGTTGACGGGTCCCTGCTGAACGCCACGCCGGTGCCGGAGTCCTCGCCCAAATTCCCGAACACCATCGCAACGATGTTGACCGCGGTTCCCATGGAATCGGGGATGTCGTGCAGCTTACGGTAATCGATCGCCCGCCTGGTGTTCCAGCTCTCGAACACGGCTGCGATGGCACCCCAGAGCTGGTCCAGTGGCTCGCCCGGGAACTCGCGGCCGGTTTCGCTTCGAACATGCTCCTTGAATCGCCGCACAATGGCCTGCATCTCTTCCACCGGGAGATCGATATCCCGTTCGATGCCGCAGCGGTGCTTGTGCTCCTCCAGGATCTGTTCGAAGGGCTTTTTAGGCAGCTCAAATACGACACTGCCGTACATCTGAACAAAGCGGCGGTAGGAATCCCAGGCGAACCGGGGGTTGCCACTCTGGGTGGTCAGTCCCTCCACCGTCACGTCATTAAGACCCAGGTTGAGGATGGTCTCCATCATGCCCGGCATGGACACGGCCGCCCCGGACCGCACCGACACGAGCAACGGATTCTCACCGTCGCCAAGATGCTTGCCGGTGGCGGCTTCGAGCTTCTGAAGAGCGTTTTCCACCTGCGCCTGGAGGCGCTTGGGAAACTGTCCGCTTTCGAGGTAGTGAATGCAGATGTTGCTCGCGATGGTGAAGCCCGGAGGGACTGGAATACCGATGGTGGTCATCTCGGCGAGTCCGGCACCCTTCCCGCCGAGGATGTCCTTCATTGCCGATGTGCCCTCGGCCCGTCCCTGGCCGAAGGAGTAGACGAGCGGCTGGGTATAGGGGCCGCTCATGCGGGCGTCGCGATCAGTGGCGCTGCATGTCGAAGGCGCACCGGATCATCCGGGGTGGGCGTCGGGTACTTGCCGGAGAAGCAGGCGTGGCAGAAGCCGGTGTCCTTGCCGGCGGCCTGCAGCATGCCGTTCAGCGAGAGATAGCCGAGCGTATCCACCCCGAGGAATTGCCGGATCTCCTCGACACTGTGCGTGGCCGCGATGAGCTCGTTGCGGCTTGGCGTATCAATTCCGTAGTAGCACGGCCCGGTGATTGGCGGGGAGCCGAGCCGCAGGTGAACTTCGCGAGCTCCGGCGCTCCGGATCATCTGGACCAGCTCCTTGCTCGTATTGCCTCGCACCAGGCTGTCATCGACGACCACAACCGACTTCCCGTGAATGACCTCACGCACCGGATTGAACTTGATCTTCACCTTGGCCACCCGCAGCGCCTGGGTTGGATTTATGAACGTGCGGCCGACGTAGTGGTTTCGGATCAACCCGTGCTCCAGCTTGATGCCGGAGACCTCGGAGAAGCCCAGCGCCATGGCGTTGGAGCTGTCGGGAACGCTGAACACCACCTCGCCTCCGGTAGCAGGCTGCTCCCGGGCGAGTTGCCGCCCGAGCTCACGGCGCACCCGGTCCACCGATTCACCAAAGACCATACTGTCGGGACGGGCGAAGTACACCAGCTCGAATACACAGCGGCTCACCGGACGCGGCGCCAACCGAGGCAGGTCGGTTACCTGGCCGTTATCGATTCGGACGAAGTCTCCGGGGTGCAGCTCGCAGTAGAACGAGGCTCCGATCAGGTCGAGCGCGCACGACTCGGACGCCACCACAATTCCGGAGCCCAGCCGGCCAATGACCAGGGGGCGGAACCCTCGGCTGTCCACCACCGCATACATCGTACGGCCGACGGTAATCACCAGGCTGTATGCGCCGTCGACCTGCTCCAGCGCCTCGCGGATCTGATCGTCCACGGTGTCGGCCTCGGACCGGGCGATCAGGTGAACCAGCACCTCGGTATCGCTGGAGCTGGTGAAGATGGCGCCGCGCTCGACCAGCTCGCGCTTGATGGCGTCGGCGTTGATGAGGTTGCCGTTGTGGGCAATCGCCAGCGGACCGCACCGGGTGTTCACACTGCAGGGCTGGGCGTTTGCCAGCACCGTGCTCCCGGTGGTGGAGTACCGGGCGTGACCAACCGCCACGTCACCCGGGAGGTTGGCCAGGATCTGATCGTCGAAGTTCTCCGCGACCAGCCCCATGCCTCGATGGGAGCGTGCCACGCCCTCGCGGTCGATGGCAACGATACCCGCGCTCTCCTGACCCCGATGCTGAAGCGCGTACAGACCCAAATACGCCAGCCGGGAGGCTTCCGGAATAGCGGAAACCCCGATAATGCCACACATGCTATTCTCCCGCCGTGCGATCCACGTCCGGGTGCTGCATCCGGCGGGGGATCGCATCGAAGTAAATTCGCCGCAATGCTTCGGTGCTCCAGGAGAACAGGTGAGAGCCTACTTGGAGTTCCAGGGTTCCCGCGCTCTCGACCAGACCCGCCCGGAAGATGGGGACGCTGTGCTGGTCGGCCAGCGCTATGAGCGGGCGGGCCGCCGCCTGAGCGCAGGACACGATAGCACGGGCGCCGTCCTCGCCGAATAGCAGGCCGTCCAGCGGGACATCGGGCGCGTAGCCGGTCAGGTCCAGACTGGCACCCAAGCTACCGGGGACATATGGGCCGCCTATGACCGCCTCCGCCAGCGCTACGGCCAGGCCTCCCTCGGAACAGTCATGCGCCGAGCGGAGCAGGCGCCGTTCCGCAGCTGCAACGAGGAAGCGCTGAAGCCGGAGCTCGGCATCCAGGTCCACCGCCGGGGCGTCGCCTCCGATAAAGTCACAAACCTCGGCCCAGTAGATCGAGCCCCCCAAGATTCCGCTGGTCTGGCC
>DASPKB010000202.1:0-5376 GCA_035628315.1 Gemmatimonadales bacterium
CCGCCAGTCGGGCGGCAAGGGCCAGTACGGCCACGTGGTCATCAACTTCGAGCCGACTCCGCCGGGCGGCGGGTTCGTCTTCGAGGACAAGATTGTCGGCGGCGTGATCCCCCGCGAGTTCATCAAGCCGGTCGAGGCCGGCATTCGCGAGGCGCTGGAGAACGGCGTACTGGCCGGATACCCGATGGTCGATGTCAAAGCTACGCTGGTGTTCGGCAGCTATCACGATGTCGACAGCTCCGAAATGGCGTTCAAGATTGCCGGCTCCATGGCCGTCAAGGAGGCCGCTCGGCAGGCCAGCCCGGTTCTGCTCGAGCCGGTGATGGAGGTCGAGGTGGTCACGCCGGCGGACTTCCTCGGCGACGTTATCGGCGATCTCTCAAGTCGCCGGGGCAAGATTGGTGGCATGACCCAGCGGGGCGACGCCCAGGTCGTGGCGGCCGACGTTCCGCTGGCGGAAATGTTCGGGTACTCCACCCAGCTCCGGAGCATGACACAGGGCCGGGCAGTGTACTCGATGCAGTTCGATCACTACGAGGAAGTACCGAAGAACATCGCGGAGCAGATTATCTCCAAGGCGAAGAGCTAGGCGCACAGCCAATAGCCATCAGGAACCCGAGACTCCAAGGACCAGAGAAGCAATGGCCAAAGCCAAATTCGAGCGTACCAAGCCGCATGTGAACGTGGGGACGATTGGGCACGTGGACCACGGTAAGACGACATTGACGGCGGCGATCACGGCGATTCAGGCGAAGAAGGGGCTGGCGCAGTTTACGGCGTATGACCAGATCGACAAGGCGCCGGAGGAGCGGGAGCGGGGGATCACGATCGCTACTGCGCACGTGGAGTACGAGTCGGACAAGCGGCACTATGCCCACGTGGACTGTCCGGGGCATGCCGACTATGTGAAGAACATGATTACGGGTGCGGCGCAGATGGATGGTGCGATCCTGGTGGTCTCGGCGGCCGATGGGCCGATGCCGCAGACCCGGGAGCACATCCTGCTGGCCAAGCAGGTGAACGTGCCCTACATCGTGGTGTTCATGAACAAGGTGGACATGGTGGACGACCCGGAGCTGCTGGAGCTGGTGGAGCTGGAGGTACGGGAGCTGCTTTCCAGCTACGAGTTCCCGGGGGACGACACCCCGATCATCAAGGGGAGTGCCCTGCAGGCGCTGGAGAGCGGGGACCCCAATAGCGAGCAGGGGAAGAAGATCCAGGAGCTCCTGGATGCCTTGGACAGCTACATCCCGCAGCCCAAGCGGGAAGTGGACAAGCCCTTCCTGATGCCGGTGGAAGACGTGTTCAGTATCACCGGAAGAGGCACGGTGGCCACGGGACGAATCGAGCGGGGGGTGATCAAGGTGGGTGAGGAAGTGGCGCTGGTGGGGTTTGGGGCCTCGAAGAAGACGGTGGTTACGGGAGTGGAGATGTTCAGGAAGCTCCTGGACCAGGGAGAGGCTGGGGACAACGTGGGTCTCTTGCTGAGAGGCATCGAGAAGAACGAGATCGAGCGGGGGATGGTGCTGGCGAAGGCGGGTAGCATCACGCCGCACACCCAGTTCGAGGCCGAGGTGTACGTGCTGACGAAGGAGGAGGGGGGTCGGCACACTCCGTTCTTCAAGGGCTACCGGCCGCAGTTCTACTTCCGGACCACGGACGTGACCGGGAGCGTGGAGCTGCCGGGCGGGGTGGAGATGGTAATGCCGGGGGACAACGTGCAGATGACGATCGAGCTGATCACGCCGATCGCTATGGACGAGGGGCTGCGCTTTGCGATCCGTGAAGGTGGGCGGACCGTGGGCGCGGGTGTGGTCACCAAGATCATTAAGTAGGCGGAAACCGCGGAAAGGCGGAACTAGCGGAATCATTCCGCAGACATCTGCCACTACCGTCGGGTCCGCTCTCGAACGAAGTGAGAGACGATGCCGAGAGACAAGATCACGCTAGAGTGCACCGAGTGCAAAAGCCGCAACTTCTTCACCGATAAGAACAAGCGGAAGCACCCGGAGCGGGTGGAACGGCGGAAGTACTGCCCCCGGTGCGACACCCACCGGGTACACAAGGAGTCGAAGTAGACATGGATACGGTGCAGGTCGGCGAGCGGTCCAACAAGCTGACCGGCTGGTTCCAGCGGAGCGCGGGGTTTCTCAGCGCGGTTCGGGACGAGCTCCGGAAGGTGACCTGGCCGACTCGGCCGGAGCTGGTCAAGGCAACCCGCATGATCATCGTGCTCTCAATCCTGCTGGGCCTGACCATCGGTCTAATGGACTATGTGCTGCAACTGATTCTGGTTGAGGGAGTCGCCCGGCTTGCTCGTTAGCGCTTCAGGACTGGCGACTGGCGACTGGCAACCGTGGACTGGTGAATAGATGGAATACCGCTGGTACGCGATTCAGACAACTGCCGGTCACGAGAACAAGGTTCGCGGTCTGTTACAGAGGCGGATCGAGGAGGATCCTCGTCCGGCGGAGTCGAAGCTCATCCGCCAGGCTCTGGTCCCGGTCCAGGAAGTGATCGAGATCAAGAACGGCAAGAAGGTAAATGTCGAGCGCAAGCTCTACCCCGGCTATGTATTGGTCGAGATGGCAATGAGCCAGGAAGCGCTGCACGTGGTGAACAGCATACAGGGCGTGATCAAGTTCGTGGGCACCGGCAAGATGCCCCAGCCTCTCCGGCAGGACGAGGTCAACCGGCTCCTGGGCATCGCCGAGGCGGTGGCAGAGGCCGAGCCAAAGGAAGAGATCCCGTTCCTGATTGGGCAGGTGGTCGAAATTACCGAGGGCCCGTTCTCCGACTTCAGCGGCACCGTGGAAGAGGTGCTCGCCGACAAGGGGAAGGTCCGGGTGACCGTGAGTCTGTTTGGTCGGCCCACGGCTGTAGAGCTGGACTATTTGCAGCTGCGAGGGCACTAGCTCCCTCCCCGCTACCGCGCGGGTTATCGCGGGAGTCGCCCGTACAGGGCAGACGCTAGAGGAGATGAGATGGCCAAGAAGATCAATGCGATGGTCAAGCTGCAGTGCCCGGCAGGTGCGGCCACGCCCGCGCCCCCGGTTGGGACCGCACTTGGTCCCCACGGCGTGAACATCATGGAGTTCGTCAAGCAGTTCAACGCAAGGACGCAGAACCAGAGCGGGATGGTGATTCCGGTCGTGGTCACGATCTTTGCGGACCGGACCTTCACTTTCATCACCAAGACCCCGCCGGCCCCGAATCTCCTCCTAAAGGAAGCCGGGATCGAGAAGGGGAGTGGGCAGCCCAACCGGACCAAGGTTGGAAGGGTCACCCGGGCGCAGGTAAAGAAGATCGCTGAGATCAAGATGGCCGATCTGAACGCCTCCGATCTGGACAGCGCCATGCGAATGATCGCCGGGACGGCCCGTTCCATGGGGCTGGAGGTGGTGGACTGATGGCGACCAGGGGCAAGAAGTTCCGCGCGGCGGTCGGAAAGGTAGACCGGGCCCGCAGCTACCCCATTCCTGAAGCCGTGGCGCTGGTGAAGGATTCGGCCTTCGCCAAGTTCGACGAGACGGTGGATGTGGCCGTGAACCTCGGGGTCGACCCCCGGCACGCCGATCAGGTAGTACGGGGCACGGTTGTGCTGCCCCACGGAACCGGAAAGTCGGTTCGTGTGTTAGTGATCACCCAGGGAGACCGGGTACGGGAAGCTGAGGCCGCCGGGGCCGACTTCGTCGGCGTCGAATACATCCAGAAGATCAAAGACGGCTGGCTCGAATGTGACGTCATCGTAGCAACACCGGACGTCATGGGGCAGCTCGGCGCATTGGGACGGGTGCTCGGTCCCCGGGGGCTGATGCCGAACCCGAAGGCAGGCACGGTGACCATGGATGTGTCTCGCGCCGTTCGGGAGATCAAGGCCGGTAAGATCGAGTTCCGGGTGGACAAGGGCGGAAATGTCCATGCTCCGGTCGGCAAGGTCTCCTTCTCCAAGGATCAGCTGGCGGCCAACGTCCAGGCTTTCATGGACACCATTGCCCGGGTGAAGCCGGCAGCTGCCAAGGGCACCTATATCCGTTCGGCAACCGTCTCCAGCACCATGGGGCCTGGCGTGCGGCTCGAAACGGCGGGGTATCGATGAACAAGACCGAGCGGCAGGAAACGGTCCAGAGTCTCACGGAACAGCTGCGGGCATCGCCCAATCTGTACGTAACCGACTTTACCGGGCTCAACGTGCTTCGAATGACGGAGTTCCGGCGGCGGCTCCGGGCAGCCGGTGTGACCTACGTAGTGGTGAAGAACACGCTGGCGCAGCGGGCGCTGGCCGCTAACGAGGTCACCGGTCTGGACGATCACCTGGCCGGACCAACTGGCCTGGTGCTGGCCGGGAAGGATCCCGTGGTCGCCGCCAAGGTGCTCACGGATTTCGCCAGGGAGTTCGAAAAGCCTGCCATCAAGATCGGCCTGGTGGACGGCCGGCCGGTCACGGCCGACCAGGTTCTGCGGCTCGCGAGCCTGCCGCCCAAAGAGGTGCTGCTGTCCCAACTCGCCGGCGCCATGCAGGCTCCGATGGCGCAGCTGGCCGGCGTCATGAACGGCATGTTGTATCAAATGGTTGGCGCCCTCGAGGCGCTTCGCGCACAGCGTTCGTAACACACTACCGGAGAGACCACATCGATGCCCACCACCACGCTGAGTAACGAAGAGATCCTCGAGGCTATCGGCAACAAGACCGTTGTCGAGCTGTCCGAGCTGATCGAGGCGTTCAAGGCCAAGTTCAACGTCACGATCGCTGCGGCAGCCGCGGCACCGGCCGCTGGCGGTGGCGGCGGTGGCGCCGCCCCGGCTGCACCGGCGGAAGAGAAGACCGAGTGGACCGTCGTCCTCAAGGAAGGCGGTGCCAAGAAGATCCAGGTAATCAAGGTGGTCCGTGAGATCACCAGCCTGGGTCTCAAGGAAGCCAAGGATGCCGTGGACAACGTGCCCAGCAACATCAAGGAAGGCGTGTCCAAGGCGGAGGCCGAAGAAATCAAGAAGAAGCTGGAAGAGCAGGGCGCGGTCGTCGAACTGAAATAGCGCGAGGCGCTATCCCGAGTCGGCACCGGGCTCTCGAGGCCCGGGCCGCGAGGGACCAGTCGCTTCCACCTATTTCAGTGAGACGAATGCCAATTAGAAGCTCTGTCCGTCCGTTCCCGAAGTTATTGACGAGCCCCAGAAGCGCGGGTTCCGCGTTGGGGCCATTTGTGTTGCGCGAGAGTGAGTAACTGATGCCTCAGACCCGATCGGTAATCACGTTCAGTAAGCGAGAGGGCGGCATGCCGATGCCGCACCTCCTCGACATCCAGACCGCCGCGTTCGAGACGCTGCTGGTCCCCGACGACGTCCACGGCGCCCGCCAGGACGTCAGCCTCGAGCGCG
>DASPKB010000203.1:0-2127 GCA_035628315.1 Gemmatimonadales bacterium
GCGTTGGTGGCGATCACTGGCCAGTCAGTACTGAGCACGCCGTATGTTATCCAGAGCACTCCAGCCGTAATGAGCAAAATGAACGTGCGGATCGAGAGGTCCTGGGTTTGTTTGGTCCGCCACGCGCGAAGGACCTGAGGCCAGAGGGATACAACTGTCAGCGCGCCGGCAAAGTAGCCCAAATACGTAACTAAGCGCATCCACGTAACACGAGATTAAGGATGAGAGTTAAGGCAAGCGATAAGATGATGCTGATGAGACAGCCGGAGGAACGGACCTGCAAAGCCATGAGGAACAGCCCCGGGAAGTAGTAGCGGGGTCTGTTGCCCCTGACCTGAGGGTGCCAGTTAAGGTGGTTTCGGGCGGTGACGTGGCGCACCGTTCCGCGAGTTGTTGTTCAGCTTCAGCTGTTTCCGGTGCCACCTCCCGCCCCCGATGGAGCGAAGGCTGCCGATTCCGGGACTAAAAGCTGCAGTCCGGCGGCACCTAGGCGGACCGGCCAGCGAAAGGTCACCGACTCTCCCTGCCTGGTGCGATCCAATCCCCGCTCGGATTTTGCTACGGTTTCGATCGGGAAGCTCCACACATCGGCCAGCGGTTCTGCTTGCCATTCGACGGGCGCAAAAAGGGAGAGCTCGGTGGTAAACCAGTCTCCCTCGCTGCCGGCGCCGGGATCCCACCTGAGCTCGAGACCAACCCCGCCGTCCGCTGAGAACCTCACTCGTTTGCTCAGCCCCTCGCTCTGCCAATGAATATCGATGCCATCGGCTGCTTGTTCGATACTGATTGCGCCGCCGCTGCGAGCCCAGGAGCGTACCCTGGTGTAGTCCCCGGCGGCGTATTGCTCGAGACTCAGATTCGCCGGCAACACTCGCTCGAGGAAGAGGGCGCGATCCTCCGCGTCAGACGGTGGCCTTTGGTCCAGCCGTATGCCCTCCTCGATGTCGTGGATGCTCGGGGCTCCTCCCTCATGAGCAGCCTCTCTGCGCTCCTCGAGCGCCAGATCGTGATATGCCTCCCGTCGGCGAGTCAGCGTGTTGGCATAGTTGGTCTCCGTGGCGAATACGGTGTATTCCTCGATGCCGCCACCGCGCCAGGGGCTCAGAATGGCCGAGAACTGGTCGGAGTGAATCCAGATCTCAGTGTGCCCATCAGCGTCGATATCTAGGATTTCAGCCGTGATCCCCTCGTCTCTTCGGAGGTCGCGTTCGGCCTGGGCCAGATTACGCCAGATTGCCTCCCGTAGGTGGGGGAGATAAAGGCCGCCGAAGACGCCGTGCCAGTAGGCGTCATTGCACTGTGCCCGGCCAATCGCCCGGCGGGCTGGTCCATCCACACCGCGAGCTCGGGCCAGCAGCGACAGCGCCTGCATTTTCTTATGCATCCGGTTGGATTCGGCGTACTTTGCCAGGAAATTCCGCCAGTGTCCGCCCCGGATCAGCGCACCGTCCGGGCCGGCTGCCCGTGCTTCCCCGAGATCGCGCTCGACCCGCACCAGACGGAGGGCCGCGTCGGGCGGCAGTGACCATCCTTCCATCTCGCGATAGGATGCAGTGGGCAGGTAGGCGATGCCGCTGCTGGGCACGGCTTCGAGAGCGTCGGTCAATGTGCTCAGTCTGACCTCCCCGCTGTCGAGCAGTGCGCGAACGGCTGCAATGAACCGGTCCAGCCATCCCCGCTCGTATACCCACTCTTTCGTGCCCGGCCAGCCGCCGAACTTTTCCCCGTCGTCGGCCAGCACGGCAAGCGAATGCCCTGCGGAGCGGAGCTCTCGGAGGTAGGCAGTGGTCTCCTCGGGCGGCCGGAAAGGAATCAGGTAGCGGAGGCGCTCGTCGATGGGGAAGAGCGCAACCTGCTTGCCATCGCTTTCGGTCCAGAAGGGCGCATGGAGCTGATCGCTCGCGAAGCCAGACACCAGGAAGTGGCGGTCGTCCACCAGAGCATACCTGACGCCGGCGCTGGCAAGGTCCGCCGCGAGCTCCGGTTCCCACACCCGCTCCGTGAGCCAGAGCCCCTGGGCATTGACACCAAAGCGTCGGCGGAGCGCCTCCTGCATCCACTGGATCTGCTCGACCCGGTCTGCTCTGGGCAACGACGCGAGGACCGGCTCATAGAAACCGGCGAGGA
>DASPKB010000204.1:0-2913 GCA_035628315.1 Gemmatimonadales bacterium
AGAAATACTCGAGAACGCCTCGATTCGACGAGTGATCTCGATCCAGGTGCATGGTGGATCAGGGTGGAGCCGGCACCGCACTGATGTCCAGGGCGGGCCACGACGGCCCGTCCCAAGTCCAGCAGTAAACCGCGGAGGTAGTAGCCTCGATGCCGCAGACCCCGGGCCCGCCGGCGCCAATGGCGCTCAGGTGGAGTTCGCCGGTGAACGGCGCCGGAGTGTATTGATCCGCTGCGGACGCCGTGGGCCGCGCGCCCCACCAGTAACCTCGGGCATCCGTACCCAGGGCGACGACCGGGCGATGCAGAGAGTGCATCGAGCGCAAGGGCGTGCCGAGGGGAATCGGATCAGAAATCCATTCTCGGGGATCTTCTACCCCGATGGTCCAATTGTGCCCCCAGCAGTGCGTCTGGCCGGTGGCCGCTATGCTGCACTGAATATGGCCGCTTATTCCCACCGAGTCGGCGGCTGGGGCGTTAGTAACGGGCAGGGGCGACGTGGTGGTCGTGTCCGCGCCGGTTCCCAGCCCATCCTCGACTTCCGGATCTCCCCAACAGTACACCTGACCATCCTCCCGAATCCCGCAGGCGCGCCAGAGGCCCAGCCGAAGGTCACGCCACGAAAAACCCCCGAGTACGCGGGCCGGAGTCGGAACAATGTCGTCCATGGTGCCGATGCCGAAGCGCCCCTTGCTGTTGAAGCCCCAGCAGTACGCATCGCCCACTACAGTGATCGCGCAGGCACCCCACGACCTTGCGGTGATGAACTTGGCCGGTTCGGGAAGAGCGACCGGAACCGGGGTGAAGCTTCCAGTCAGCGTGCCATTCCCCAATTGGCCGGCGTTGTTTTTTCCCCAGCAGTAGACCTGTCCCGACTGAGTCCGGGCACAGGTGGACTCCTCGTCCAGAACGACTTGTGCCGCGGGCTCGGGTAGCATGACAGGGCGTGGGGAGGCGCCGGAGTCAACTGTTCCGTCACCTAGTTGTCCTGAGGCGTTGGGCCCCCAGCAGTAGAGCGCGCCATCGGGATCGATGGCGCACATGTGGTCGGCATCTCCGGTTCCCACGCCGATGGCCCGGAAGCCCTGGGCATCGGCGCTGAAGACGGCGGCAGAGTCGATCCCTACAACGGAAGCCCGCGCCTGCTGGCTGCCGGTACGCCAGCCGAGAACCCAGATGGCTTGAGCGATCCCGTGTTGATCGGTGACTTCGGACAGTGGTAGAAGAGTCCCGCCATCGGCCGTGGACCAGTTGACTTTCGCGTTCCAGACCGGACGGTCTGAAAAATCGGTGACCTTGATTGCGAGAGGCAACCCGACGGTGTCCAGCGGCGTCCCAGCGAACTCGACGGCGCTCACGGCCTGGATTTGGACCGCGGCCCTGCTCGGCTCGGCTCCGTCGTCGCAGCCAAGGGCAGCGGGGATGAGCGAAAGCAATAATCTCTGGCGGATCACCGCTTTTCTCCCATTCGGGACTGGAGCTCATAAAAGTAGTTCAGCACTACCGTGAGCTTTGGGTCGGGCCGTTTCGCCCGCAGCTTGGTCAAGAGGAACCGCTTGCCATGCAATAAACCTACTGCGCCGAGCTCCCGCTCCAGGACGTAGCGGTTCGACAAGGCTGCCTCGAAGGGATCGAAGTGCCGCATTTCAACCGAGAAGATACGGGCGCTCGGTGCATTCGGCGACATCCTCCTTGTAAATTCAAAGATGCTGCGAGGGCACTGGAACGCTCCCGTTGCTCTAACTCCGAAGTGCCACCAACCACACAACAGTCCGGGTCTTGGTATGTCCCAATCCTCCTGGCGCCAGCTTCCGCTGCTTATCGGCGGAGGTCTCGTTATCGCCTCCTGCTCGACCTTCCAGAACATTCGAGAGCCTGCCTACCCCCTCCCCGCGGGACTGCCCCAAACCGGACAGGTTCCCGACTCGGTGCTGCGGCGAGCGATCGATCGCGCGGAGCTGATTGTACTAGCCACGCCCGTCGAGCTGGTTTCCCAGCACGGGTTCATGACGCCTCAGTTCCAGATGGGCGCAAAGGAAACCTGGTACGACGTGAAACTCTCGGTGGATTCCGTGTTGAAAGGGAAGCTGAAGCGGGCGAAGCGTCCCGACTTGGGCGCGCTTCCAGCCGCCCTGACTCCACCCGCACCGTTTCAACTGGCCAGAAACGAGATCGTGGTCCAGTATCCTGCGGTGACCGCACGGAATAGCGACTGGGCGGCAGCTCCGCCACTAGTGCCCGGAGAACAGGCGGTCTTCATTTTCCGGCGGTGCTACTATTGCGTTCCCATCAGCGGGCTAACGACCGGCCGGGGACCGCGCTACACGGCAAATCCTTTGGTTGCCCTGGGAAGCGGGAGTAAGCTCCGGCCGGAGGAGTGGCCCCGGGTGGCCCGCCTGGTCGGGGAAGGCGACCACTAGGCCAGCTGCGGCTCGTCGTCCATCAAGCGTGCCGCGGCGGCCGCGGCGAGTCCGCCGGCGGTGTACCACGCGACGGTTAGCAGTGGGGTCAGCGGCGCCTTCGATCCCGGAGACTTGCCGAGGCCAATGAGAGGCGGCAGGAGGACTGCGCCGACACCAGCGGCCAAGCCGATCAGCAGCCCGGCCTGCACGGTGCGGGACCGGCTCGCAGCGCCGACCATGCTGTAGTAGAGAGAGTTGCTGAAGAGCTCACCGGCGAGGGTTGCGGCGAAGAGCCGGCCTCCGCGCGGAGAACGCCGGCCAAGAGCGTGGAGCGACCGGCTCAGGGCGCGTTCGCCGATCACGTCCATGCGCGGGGCATGCGGCAGCAGCCGGCGGGCCGCCTCGTGCAAACCGGTTAGCACCAGCGCTCCCGCCACGCCGCTTCCCAGGGCCCGGCTTGTTCCCCGACGGGAGCGTGCCCTGCCATAGTTCTTCCGCATAATCACTCCTTG
>DASPKB010000205.1:0-3153 GCA_035628315.1 Gemmatimonadales bacterium
TGAGCCACAGCGCGAAGCTGACTGCCACCGAAACCGCCTCGGGTTCCACCGACCGCGCGGTGGACTTCGACGTGGAGATCACGCTCAACAATCCTCCACCGGATATCCGCCCTGATCTCAGCTGTACTGCACGGATTATTACGGACACGCGCGACCGCGCCCTCAGCATTCCGATCATCGCTCTCACCGTGCGCGATCACGAGAAGGTTCCTAATGAGTCCGAGGCGGGAGCGCCCCAGCGGGATACGCTGCGCGACCGCTTCAAGAAGCGAGAGGCCGAGGGTGTGTTCGTGGTGCGGAACGGCATAGCCACCTTCCGCCCGGTCAAGACCGGCGTAGCGGGAGACGAGTACTTCGAGGTGACCGACGGACTCCGAGAGGGTGAAACCATCGTGGGCGGGACCTACCAGGCCATTCGCGATCTCGAGGATGGCGCCAAGGTGCGCCAGGCCGACACCACGAAGACCCGGGAAGCGAAAGCCTCCTAGTGCGGCTGGTGGAAGCGATCCGCCTGGCGCTCAGCACCATCCGCGCCCAGAAGCTCAAGAGCTTCTTCTCCCTGATCGGCGTGCTGATCGGCGTCACCTTCCTGATCGCCGTGGTGTCCATCGTTCAGGGCATGAACAGCTACATGGAAGACCGCTTTGCCAACACCCTGATCGGCGCCAACACATTCGAGCTGCGCCAGCGTCCTCTGATAACCAGCGGCAACATTCCGGACGACGTGTGGCTGGAGTGGCGACGGCGCCCCCGGATCACCTATGCGGATGCCGATTTCGTTCGGGAGCGGGTGAAGACCCCGGCGCGATTCTCCAAGTTCTGCGAGGACCGGGTGGCGGTGCACTACGGCGGCAGGGTGGCCAGAGATGTGTTCCTGCGCGGCACCGAAGAGAGCTATTTCGCCATCAAGAATTACGCGATCGCTGCCGGGCGGACCTTCACGCCTCAGGAGGTGCGCAGCGGCGTGCCGGTGCTGGTCATCGGCTCCGAAATTGCCGATAAGCTGCTCAAGGGAGTGGATCCCATCAACAAGCAGGTGATGATCGGCGGTCTTCCCTACCGGGTGATCGGGGTGGTCGAGAAACAGGGTACCCTGTTTGGATTGTCGCTCGACAAGTTCGCCATCATGCCCTTCAGCGCGCCAGGCCGCCGGCTGATCTGCCCCATCAACATCCTCGACGCCCTGATCGTGCAGACCGCCAACCCGGTGCAGATGCAGCTGGCGCTGGATGAGACCGAAGCCCTGATGCGGAGCCGCCGGCAGCTCAAGCCGGAGCAGGAGAGCAACTTTGCCTTTCAGACGGCGGAGGGCGCGCTGGGCAGCTGGGAGAAGATCTCGGCGGTGCTCATGGTGGCGCTGCCGGGTCTCGTGGCGATCTCGCTGGTGGTGGGCGGCATCGTCATCATGAACATCATGCTCATGGCCGTGAGCGAGCGCACCCGCGAGATCGGAATCCGGAAGGCGTTGGGTGCGCGACGGCGCGACATCCTGGCCCAATTCGTGGTGGAGTCGGCCACCCTGTCGGGAGTGGGAGCGCTGTTCGGCATTGGACTCGGCATTGCCCTCGCGTTCTTGGTCCAGGCATTAACGCCGCTCCCCGCCGCCGTTGCTCCCTGGTCGATTATCGTTGCCGTAATTCTCGGAGTTACCGTAGGCATTGCCGCTGGGGTGTACCCCGCCAGCCGGGCATCCCGGCTCGATCCGATTACCGCGCTGAGGGCTGAATGACCGCGCGGCGGAAAGGGAGCCTGCTCTCGCGGATGTTCGAGGGCTCGGCGATCGCGCTGGATTCCATCGGAGCCAACAAGGTGCGGGCCGCGCTCACCATCCTGGGAGTTGCCATTGGGGTCACGGTAGTGATCGCCATGGCCTCGGCCATTACCGGCATCAACCAGAGCATTACCAATATTCTTGAGTCAGCCGGTCCCAAGACATTCTTCGTTTTCCGGTATTTCTCCGGAGGCCTCGATGTATCCGACGGCTCGGACGAGTTGTCGCCGTGGCGCCGGATGCCGTGGCTCACCGTGGAAGAGGCGGAGCTGATCCGCGCTCTGCCGGCGGTGAGCAACGTCAACATCGGCGAGTACAGCAACGGCCCGGTGCGCTTTGAGGGCATCGAGCTCAAGAGCGTCGCCATAGCAGGCTTTACGCCTACCTGGAATCTGGTGAACGGAGGAGACATCCTGGCCGGCCGCAACTACACCCAAATGGAGTACGCGGCCGGCGCCCGGGTCGTGGTGATCAATGACAAGCTGGCCGAGTCGCTCTTCCCCCGTAGGGATGCGATCGGTAAGCGGATCAAGATTTTCGGGCAGCCATTCGAGGTCATCGGACTGCATGCCGAAGCCGCCTCGCTCTTCAGCAATGCGGATGAGCCCCGGCTGGCCATTCCCCACACGACCTTCACCAAAGTCGCGGATTACCGGAAGGGCTGGATGGAAATTGCGGTGCTACCGACCGAAGCCGCAACGGTGCAGGAGACCCAGGACCAGGTGATCGCGGCGTTGAGAACCAAGCGCGGACTCCGTCCCGGAGAGCCGGACAATTTTGCCGTGGTGACCCAGGACCGGGTGCTCGACACCTTCAACAAGATCACGGCGGCCTTCTTCGTAGTCATGATTGCCCTTTCCAGTGTGGGCCTGATGGTGGGTGGAGTCGGCGTGGTGGCGATCATGATGATCTCGGTGACCGAGCGGACCCGGGAGATCGGGGTGCGGAAGGCACTCGGCGCCACCCGACGGGAAATCATGTTTCAGTTTCTGGTCGAGGCGGCCACGCTGACGCTCGTCGGGTGCGTCGTCGGCATGGCTCTCGGTGCGCTGATTGCGTGGGCGATTCGGTCGTTTACTCCGATCCCGGCAACTGTGCCGCTTCTCTCAGTGGTTGCCGCTGTGGCCGCATCGATTCTTACCGGGGTTCTCTTCGGGTTGTATCCCGCGAGCAAGGCTTCTCGCATGGATCCAGTGGAAGCCCTCAGATACGAGTAGGCAGCCGTCGTTTCGAGCGGAGCGAGAGATCGGCCCGATTCCTCGCTCCGCTCGGGATGACTCGCTTAGAGCGGCTGGCCATCCCGTGCCATCTCCTGCACTGTGCAATTCCACCAGCCCCCCGCACCTCCTGTGCTCCCTAAGGAGGAACTATGCGAGCCCAGC
>DASPKB010000206.1:0-2307 GCA_035628315.1 Gemmatimonadales bacterium
CCGAAGCCCTGCGGCAGACCCTCGCGTCGTTGGTGGGCCTGGATGCAACCCCCACGCCTCCGGAGCTCGAGGGCGGCTCCGCTCCCTGGAGCGAGTCGCGCTCCGACTCCGAGATGTTCGGCGAGCCTGCCCTGGAGAGCGAGCGCCCGGGGTAATCTTCCTCACATAAGGGAACGCACATGAGCACGGTCGTCCTGCTGGTCGTCCTTGCGGTAATTGTCTTGTGGGTCATTGGCGCCTACAACGGGCTGGTATCGCTCAAGAACCAGGTGCTGAACGCGTGGAAGCAGATCGACGTGCAGTTGAAGCGCAGGCACGATCTGATCCCCAATCTGGTCAACACCGTGAAGGGTGCCATGGACTTCGAACGCTCGACCCTGGAAGCCGTGATCACCGCCCGCAACCGCGCCGTGAACGCCACCGGGGTGCGGCAAACCGCACAGGCCGAGGGCGAGTTGACCCAGGCGCTTGGGCGGCTTTTTGCCTTGACTGAGGCATATCCCGACCTCAAGGCCACCGGTAACGTGGCCGGCCTACAGGAGGAGCTGACCAGCACCGAAAACAAGATCGGATTCGCCCGGCAGCTGTACAACGACGTCGCCACGCAGTACAACATCAAGCAGACCCAGTTTCCCACCAACCTGGTAGCTGGGCTGGCCAAGGCTACGCCGGCGGAGCTATGGGAAATCGAAGACGCCAGTGAGCGGGCGGTCCCCCTGGTCGACCTGTCGCTCAATAAGCCGGCGTCGTGAACGACGACGTCAACCTCTTTGCACAACAGGAAGCAAACCGGCGCCGGTCGATCTGGCTGGTCGTCGGTTTTTTGCTGTTCTTCGCCTGGGTCGGCTTCGGGGGAGATCTCGCGTTCTACCTGTTGACCATGGACGACCCGCCGGGCTCCTATCGGCACGCCGTCCCCCTCATCGGGATCTTCAGCACGCTGGCGGCAGCCTGGATCTGCTGGTACTCCTGGCGCCGGGGCCCGGAGCGGGTGCTCTGGTCCACCGGAGCCTGGGAATTGATCGAGCCTGCCACGCCGGAGCAGAAGCAGCTGGTGAACGTGGTCGAGGAAATGGCCATCGCCTCGGGTCTGCCGCGTCCCGGGGTCTACATCATCCCGGACAGCGACCCGAACGCTTTTGCCACCGGACGGGATGCAGCCAGTGCCAGCATCGCGGTGACCGAAGGTCTGCTCCGCAAGCTGTCCCGGGACGAGCTGCAGGCGGTGGTTGCCCACGAAATGGCGCATATCCGGAATCTCGACGTACGGCTGATGACCCTGCTGGCTGGGATGGTGGGCGCGATCGCGCTGCTCTCAGATGGGATGGGCCGAATGCTGGGCCGGGGTGGCAGGACCGCGGTACGGCTGGGTGGCTCTGGCGGACGGCGCGGCGGCAAGGGGGCGGCACCACTTGCGGTCGTTATCCTGGTTCTATGGCTGCTGACCCTGGTGATCGCGCCGGTCGTCTCCCGCATGCTGGCCCTGGCCGTCAGCCGCAAGCGAGAGTACCTGGCGGATGCCAGCGCAGCCCAGTTTACCCGCAATCCAATGGCGCTGGCCTCCGCGCTGGAAAAGCTGGACCTCGCTACGGCTGCTACCCGGTCCATCGTTCGGGGCGCAGCTCATCTCTGTATCGTGGATCCGGCTCCCGGCATGCTGGCCGAGCGCGAAGGATTCGTGGCGGACTTCATGGCATCGCACCCGCCGATCAAGCAGCGCATCATCCGGCTGCGGGGCATGGCGTACCAGCAAGCCAAGCGCGAGGCGCTCGAAGCCGCCAGTTAGCCCGCGCGCAGGATGTCCGCCGTAAAAGTCCGCGGATCGAACGGGAGCTGCACTACCTGGTCGGCTCCCGCCGCCATCGCCGCGGCCTCTCCGGCGGTCACCAGGGCAACTACGGTGTAAGCACGGGATTGCGGCGGGACGAAACCGCCCAGCGGGTGGGCCCCTGGAGTGGTCGCCCCACCCGCCACCACCACCAGCGACACGCCGATGCTACCCGCCGCGCCCGCCAGCTCGGCGACCGATCCGACTCGCCGCACCTGAAATCCAGCGTCGCGCAGCAGCAGGGATACGATGCGAACCAGGTCCTCATCAGGCAGGTGAACCAGCGCCATTCCACGGTCAGGGGATCTGTTGCTCGCCTCTTCCTTCTCCAGGTCCAGCATCCGAACACCGCGCAGATAAGTTTTGCTCCGCGCCTCTCGCAGCTCCCCGATGCGCTGCACGATGTCTCGAATGCGGCGTAGTGCCTGCCGGACATTCTCCAGTCCCTGTCGCTGCTGCTCGGCGCCGGCTCTCGGATC
>DASPKB010000207.1:0-4523 GCA_035628315.1 Gemmatimonadales bacterium
GTGCTCGTCAACAACGCCGGGATCTTCGAGGCGGGTTTCTTTGAAGAGCTGACGCCGGAGCAGATCGACCGAACGCTGGCTGCGAACCTCGTCGGTCAGATGCACGTCACCCGCGCCGTATTGCCGGTGATGCGCAGACAACACTCAGGACACGTCATCACGATCTCATCGACTGCGGGGCTGGCCTCGGCGGTCGAGTTCACCTCTGCGTACGCCGCGTCGAAGTTCGGCCTCGAAGGATGGATGGAGGCGCTGCGCGTCGAAGTTGCGCCGTTCGGCATCCACACCACCATCGTCAACCCGGGCTTCTTCCGCACGGAGCTCCTGTCGGAGCAGTCGACGCACTACGCCAAGCCCTCCATCCCGGACTACGCCGAGCGCGGCGCGGCGCTCGTCACCGGGTGGAAGGGGACGCACGGGAAGCAGGCTGGCGACCCGGCGAAGCTCGCGCTGGCGCTGCTCACCATTGCTAGCCAGGAGCCTCCGCCGCGCCGCTTCCTCGCGGGTGCCGACGCCATCACCACTGCGGAGCAGAAGATCGCCGACCTGCAGGCGGACATCGAGTCCAACCGGCAGCTCTCGACATCCCTCGCGTTCGACCCGTAACACCGAGCAGCGTGGCGGACCAGCGGCACGATGATTCTACCGCAGAGTTTCCGGGCCAGAGGACTGTCCCCTACTTGCCCCCGGAATACCAGACGTCAACCACCACAAGAACACGGCGCACTCGGTCAACTCCTTACCGTAGCGCGCCGTGGTTCTATTGATGTTCCGTGGTCTAGCTGGGAATTGGGACTCAAAATCCGCCTAGGGCAACCTCGGGCGAGTTCGACTCTCGCCTCGGGCACTCTGAACTACAACGACTTGGCCGCTGCATCAGCTTACCCATCGCACTGCTGGCCCGACGATTGTGCCCTCATTGGGCCCCAGTCTGAGCGGAATGGCGTCCAAGGTGTTACCTTAAGCTCGTCCTTCCGTTAGTAGGCCTGCCACTCCCGGGTGTCTTCCGGGTCCAAGGTTTTACAAATGAGTACCCCGACGCGCGACGGCACTGCCCGGCGGCGCATCCTCGTCGTTGACGATGAGGTCGCGCTTCGCAGCCTTATTGCCCGCGCCTTCCGAGACCGGGGCTATGAGGTGATGGAGATTTCGGACGGGCTAGGTGGCCTCGATGCTGTCCGCTCCAGTTCGCTGCCGTTTGATTTGGTCGTCACCAACAGCCGGATGCCGCACTTGAGCGGCCCACAGCTCGTCGACTATCTGCGGCAAGAGAGTCCCGACCTGCCGATCATCCACGTCTCAGGCAGCCACAGCGACCTGACTAGTCCGCCTCATCCCGATGTAATCACCATGTTTAAGCCATTCAACATTTGGGAGCTTGTTAAAGAGGGCGAGAAACTAATGGAAGAACACAGGAGGCAGTAAACCCGACGGTGCTCTTACGCGCCACGACGGACAATAGCCTGCGCCCTTCCCACCAGCTTGAACACCACATCCCGCAGGTCGCAGTCGTCAGCAACGATCGCGTACCCCAGGAACATTGCATCCGTTTTCCAGCCTCAGAGCTGCATCACCACGTGCTGAGCCACGCCGGCCCGCATAAGATTCGAGCCGCGGTGCGTCCGACGCTTGAAACTCCAAACAGCAGCGGATCGTACACTCGTACATCGCCAGTAACGGACCTTCAATGCGGGTGCGCTGACCTGCGGTGACTCGCAGCATTCTCTTCCTAATCGCGGCTGTCGCCGCGCCGGCCTGCCGTAACGCGGGTGCGGCGAAGGGCGAGCCAGCGCTCCAACGTGAGCTGCGGCACGATCTGGCCGTCCTTGCCCACGACTCGCTCCGCGGCCGCGGCACGCCATCTTCGGAACTCGAGAGCGCCGCGCGCTACGTCGCGGCTCGATTTGCCGAACTGGGGCTGGAGCCGTTTGGCGGCACCGACTTCATTCATCGCTACGCCATTGCCACCTCGCAGGTGTTCGCCGAGAGCGTGTCGATCGCTTTCCCCGGCGCCGCACCGATTCGCGCCGGCCGCGAGCTAGTACTGGTGGCCGACCACGGCGCGCCTCGCGTAGCGAGTGGCGAGCTCGTCGTCCTGTCGGGAAGCATCACCGATTCGTCAACAGCACATTTGAACTTCGACGGGACGACGCTGGTCGTCCCGCGGCCGGGGCGAGGGCTGAACGCCGGCGAGCTCGCTCGGCTGAGCAATCTGTTGATGTGGACCAACCCACACGCACTGGTCTTCGTCGCCGATCTGCCCCACTCGGCGCTGCGTGCCGTGGCGCATCGGGGCGGGGCCACTCGACGGCTCGAGTGGGATCCGCTGGACCTGCGCGGCGCTACGCGAACGAGTCACGGGATCTTTCTGGTTCGCGCTGGGGCCGTGCGGCGCGCGTTGGCTGCTGAAGGGCTGGACCTCGCTCAACTAGCGGCCGACACAGCAGGTCCCCTCCGGATGCGCCGCTTTCCTGGACGACGGGTTCGGGCGATCTCTCCGCGACGAGTACTGGAGCGCCAGTCGGCGCCCAACATCATCGCTGTGCTCGAGGGCGGCGACCCGGATCTGCGCAACCAGATCGTCGTGGTGAGCGCACATCTCGACCATCTGGGCGTGGGCGCGCCGACTGCCGATGGCGACAGCGTCTATAACGGCGCGGACGACAATGCTTCAGGCGTCGCGGCGCTGCTGGCTGTCGCGGGACGCCTGCGGGCCGGCCCTCGGCCGCACCGCTCCTTGCTGTTCCTGGTGACCAGCGGAGAGGAAACCGGGTTCTGGGGTAGCGACGCCTTCGCCGGAGATCCGGCAACGCCGTTGGCAAGACTGGTGGCGAACATCAATCTGGACGGGATCGGAAGGCCGGCCTGGCACGACTCAATTGCGGTGCTCGGCGGGGCCTGGTCGACTCTGGGGGTATCCGCCCTCGAGGCCTCGAAAGGGGCAAGGAGTGCCATCGCCCCCACCTTCGCTCCGGTGACGGGCTACTCCCGGAGTGACCACTACAGCTTCGCGCGCCGAGGTATCCCGGCGGTGCACCTCTTCAGCGGGAAGCTGTTCCCGTACTACCACACGCCGGCGGACCAGGTTGACGTGGTCGACTTCGACTGGCTCGCGCGGGTCGCGCAGTATGCCCACGGCCTGGTCGGAACGGTCGCGAACCAGCGAAAAAGGCCTGCCTGGACCGATCCCCACCACCCGCGCGGTGAAGTGCCCTGGTAGAGCAAACGTGGCACCGCATTGCATGCAGCTGAACCTTCAAGCCAAGCCCGCCACCAGGCTGCTTCTTTCTTCCCTTTGCTTCACGACAACAATCTCGGCTCAAACAACAGAGACATCGTTCACTCGTGAGACCGTGCTCGACAGCGTGTCTCACGCGGCAACCGGGCCCTTGCGAGACGTGCCCACAGTCTCGCCCCCGGACTCGACCGTCCGGGTGACCAAACGGCGAATCTCCGTCGATGGTGCCTTCTTGCACGTCCAGGAGCAGGGAGCCGGCGTCCCTCTGGTGTTGATCCCGGGAGGACCGGGGAACACCCTTCAATCCTTTCACCCGCACTTCTCACGAGCTGCCCGGTTCGCTCGTGTCATCTATTACGACCCGCGCGGTGTCGGACAATCGGATTGGCTGCCAGGGGACGGCTATTCAGTGGAGCAGGCTATAAGCGATCTCAACCAGCTGCGCAAAGCGCTCGGAATAGACCGCTGGATTGTGCTGGGGCACTCGTTTGGGGGTCTGATAGCTCAGCTATATGCCATCCATCATCCGGAGAGCGTAGCTGGACTTGTTCTGG
Source organism: Gemmatimonadales bacterium (assembly GCA_035628315.1). Taxonomy (GTDB): domain Bacteria; phylum Gemmatimonadota; class Gemmatimonadetes; order Gemmatimonadales; family GWC2-71-9; genus CAVVWJ01. Next base: position 3,793 of record DASPKB010000207.1, read on the forward strand.
TCTCCTCTTCCTCTGCCTTCTCTACCGATCTGGGTGACTCGGATGGGAGGAGTTTCATGCTCCCGGAGGAGCGAGACAGGGTACGAGCAATCTACAGCCGGAACGGGTCCCGGATTGTGCCCGTGCACAGTGACGGCTTGGACCTGCTCAGTATGCGCCGGCTGCTCTATAACGCCCTTCGGAACGGCGATTGGAAGCGGCAGTACTTCTACCGACCGACCGATCACAAAATGGCCCGTATCGCCACGCATGAGTGGCTGCACGACAAGGATTTCAACCGGCTCTTGAATCAGTCAGCCTTCCGCTACCAGTTGGACGGGGCATTTACGGGAATGCCTATTCAATGTCTCATCATAGAAGGCCGGTGGGATCAGACCTGGGGCTCGGAAAAACCTCGTCGATTCGCCCAACACTTGCCGGGATGCCGCCTCATCCTGCAGGAGCGCTCAGCTCACTTCCCCTTTGCGGAGGAGCCGGAGCGATTCTTCTCGGAGCTCGATCGATTCATCCGGAAGGTCCAGCTGCCAAGTCCCGATCGCCTCGAGCAGTGGTCGCGGGGGCTCGTTCGTTGGAGGCGCTTCAAAGCGGAGTGATCCCACTGGAGAGTGTGGCGAGCTATCGAGCCTGCGACGCCAGGCGCAGACGTATCGATGTCGCGTTGGGCCTGGAGGGGCGGCCTGGTATCGCCGCCTTAAGCGCGGTCGCAGCTAGCTGAGACGTAATGTGTCAAT
>DASPKB010000208.1:0-5627 GCA_035628315.1 Gemmatimonadales bacterium
ACCCTTGATAACCTCGCTGTGCCTCAATCCTCCCTGACGGACGAGCTCGCCAAACGCTTCTGGCCTTGACCCGATACTCCTGCGCACGATATTTTTCCGGGCTTGTTCACGGTTGTGCGGAAGGGCCGCGGTGGTTGTAGCTCAATCGGTTAGAGCGCCGGACTGTGGCTCCGGAGGTTGCGGGTTCGATCCCCGTCAGCCACCCTGGAAAATGCCGGATCGAATCGCGAGCCGGCTCAGAGGTCCGTAGCTCAAGTGGTAGAGCACCGGTCTCCAAAACCGGGGGTTGCAGGTTCGAGTCCTGCCGGGCCTGTCATTGTTGGCGCTATCGTCTAGGGGACTAGGACGGGGCCCTCTCAAGGCCCAAACACGGGTTCGAATCCCGTTAGCGCTATGGAAGGCGAGACGGCCCCATCGTCTATCGGTTAGGACGCGACCCTTTCAAGGTCGAGAGAGGGGTTCGACTCCCCTTGGGGCTACTCGGCGCCGCTAGCTCAATTGGCAGAGCAAGTGACTCTTAATCACTAGGTTGTAGGTTCGATTCCTACGCGGCGCATTCCAGCACGACCAATACTTCAGGGCTCCTTTGTGGAGCCTTTTTGTTGACTCGGAGACTCATACTCCTGGTGGCGTCCCGTCGGACCGCGATGCAGAAGAGATGTCCCACACGGCTACGAAGATGGCCGCGATCACCGGCCCGAGGACGAAGCCGTTGAGACCGAACACGGCGATGCCGCCCAGTGTGGAGATCAGCACGAGATAGTCGGGCAGCTTGGTGTCTTTTCCGACCAATATCGGGCGCAGGATGTTGTCGACCAAGCCAATGATGAGCGCCCCGTAGGCGGTGAGAATGATGCCCTGCCAGATTGCCCCCGTCACCAGAAAGTATATGGCAACCGGCAGCCATACGACGGCGGCTCCGACAGCGGGCAGCAGGGAGAGCACGGTCATCAACGCGCCCCACAAGATCGGCGCGTGGATGCCCAGCAGCCAGAAAATCAGGGCTCCCAGTGCTCCCTGAATCAAGGCCACGACGAGGTTGCCCTTGACGGTGGCCCGGATGACGATGGTGAACCGGTTGGCGAGTGCGCGCTGCTGCTCCGGACGGAGCGGAATCGCATTCTTGATGCGCTGGGTCAGCCCATCTCCATCCCGCAGGAGAAAGAACAGCAGGTACAGCATGATCAGCGCGCTGACCAGGAAGTTCAACGCATTCTGACCCAGATTGAGCGCCTGCCCTGCAAGAAACTCGATGCTCTCGGTCAGACCCGCAGATAATCGTTCCTGGATCCGGTTGAGGCTCGTCAGCCCCATGCGGTCGAGCAGATTGGTCACCCAGGGAGGAAGAGCGTCGAAGACCTGCTGAAAAAACCGCCCCAGGTTCAGCTCTCCAGACCTGATTCTTTCGTAGGTGCTGACTCCTTCCTGGACCAGTAATGCCGTGAGCAGCGTCAACGGCAGGATCACCAGCACCAGGATGATCAAGAGGGTAAGAAGCGCGGCCAGTGTGCGCCTCTGGTGCAGGGTTCGTGAGAGACGGCGGTACAGCGGCGAAAACATGATGGCCAGGATGATGCCCCAGAGAACCGCGCCGTAGAACGGCCGGAGGATCCAGGCAAACGCCAGGGTCGAGGCAATCAGAAGGAGGAGGAACGCTCGATCCTGGAGAGCCGGCGATTCGGCAGAGTTGGGTGATTTCACGGGCCGGGCAGCGTTCTTTATAGCTCTAGGGCAGGCGCGGTTAGGAAATGGACGCTTTGCTCAAGGATATCCTCAAGAAAACGGGCCGACGCAAGCCGGCCCGTTCGCTTTCAGAAATCTCGTCATTGACGGCAGGAGGTCGCTGCGTGATTTCGGGCCTTCCCCGACAGGTCTCGCATTGCACTCTGGATATCGGCCCGGCCGTAATAGTCAGAGGTATACTTCCACATGGCGAAGGCGCAGACATAGCTCTGAGCCAGGAGAGCCGTTCCATAGGACCTGAGCTCGCTCGCACTCATGGCGAACTTGTTCGGATAGTTGCCGGCGAATCCGCTGGATCCATTGCCACCGTCGAGCACATTCAGGCTGGTAACGAGACCCAGCTTTTTGAGCTTGGCTTTCGCAACCTGATTGGAGATGAAAGTCGAGGCGTTGCCCATCTTGGAGTAGTAAATGGCCCAGCCGGCATCCAGATGCGTGTAGGTTAGGCCGACGGACGCGAGCCAGCTCGGCGGAGCACTGGTGATCGTTATCAGAGTGGGCCAGAGCTGCTTGCTGTACTGGGCCATGGCTTCCACCGTGCTCTGCGGGACGATCTTTCCGCCCCAGCGGCTGGGAAAGTGCGGCTCGTCGAAGATGAAATGACCCACGATGGTGCCGTCGTTGATGTAGGACGCGAAATTAACATTGCGGAACCGCGCTACCTGAGATTTCCAGAGGTTCAGGTTGAAGGTCCCATCCGCGTTTCGCACCTTGCCATCGCCATGCAGCCGGAGCAGCACCCGTCCACGCTTTTCCTTCACGGTCTTGAGCGCGCCTAACAAGCCGGCCGGCGTGCTGGCGAGGATGGTGCCGGTATGGATGGAGTTGAGCTGCGACAGCTGCAGGTTGTACGATGCGAAGACAATCCCCGACGCGACTGCGGCCGAGGCAAGCTCGGGCGAATGCTCGGCAGGCGCATCGGGTGGCGCATCCACTGTGTCAGTGGCGCCGCAGCCCATAAGGATTAGAAGAGCCCCGAGAGCCATGGCTCGGGCTCTACATCTCTGATCTAACGACGCGTGACCGGCCTGGGTCATAATCCGGAAAACTCCCATGGAACTGAGATGAGTAAAACCACAATCGCAGGTGCTGGCGAAGCCTGGAACCGCTCGAGGCGGGCAGTTGCTATGCAGCAGACGGTTGACGAAACCGGGGTCTGCAGGAAACCCCTACCGGGTATACAATCGACGCTTCAAACCGCTTTGTCAACTCTGCTGCTGGTCAGCCTGCACCTTCTGTTTGGACCTGCAGCGGCCCTGGCCCAAACCGGCGTTGGGAAGCCGCCGAACATTCTGATCCTCGTGGCCGATGACCTCGGCTGGCATGGTATCGGCGCCTACGGCAACTCGGCAGTAAAGACTCCCAACATCGATCGTCTGGCTCGTACCGGGCTTCGCGTAGCGCAGGCGTTCGGCACCAGCCCGCAATGCAGCCCTTCCCGCATCAGCACACTGACCGGCAAGTACTCGCACGCGACCAGGACCGAGGATCTGCATACTCCGTTGCTGGAGGGCGAGCGTATCCTCCCTTCGTATCTGCAAGCCCAGGGGTACTTCACCGGGTTGGTGGGTAAACGTCACATCGGTGGCGCCGCTGAGCAGCAGTTTCAGTGGTACTCGACCAAGCTCGTGGATGTGCTGCCCGCGTTCCTGGATTCCGCCGGCACTCGGCCATTTTTTCTCTGGGTGGGCTTCCACGATCCGCACCGTCCATACGTTCCGGGAGACACCCCTCGGCTGCATTCGCCCTCGCGAGTGACCGTTCCGCCTCATCTTGCGGACACGCCCGAAACTCGAGCCGATCTCGCCCGGTACTACGACGAGATCGCGCGCATGGACAACCGCATCGGCCGCATGCTGACTGAGCTTGATCGCCGCAAGCTGCGGGAAAATACGCTGGTGCTTTTCTTCAGCGACAACGGGGCGCCATTTCCAAGAGAGAAGGGAACTCTCTACGACGGCGGTACCCGAACCCCGCTGATTCTCTCCTGGCCGGGAAAAATTCCCGCGGGCGCGGTGTACCGGCGGGGGCTGATCAGCTTGATCGATCTGGCTCCGACCCTGCTGGACCTCACCGGCACCACCCCACCTGCTTCGATGGCGGGTCAGAGTCTTCGGACCGTGCTTTCCCACCCGGACACGGCTACCGGCCGCACCTATGTCTTCAGCGAACGGAACTGGCACGATTGCGATGAGCACCAACGCGCGGTACGTACCCGCCGCTTCAAGCTGATTCGTACCGACGCCTACACCGACCTGCCGCTGTGCGTTGCCGCTGATATCGGGATGAGCCCCTCGTTTCGTGCCTTGCGCGCGCGAGCCCAGGCAAACCGGTTGACTCCGGCGCAGCAGCGTCTCTTTGAGGCTCCCCGTGCCCGAATCGAGCTGTATGACCTCGAACGCGATCCCTGGGAGCTCCACAACGTTGCCGGTGACCGACGTTACGCGAAGGACCTGGAGGAGCTGGCCGGAGTGCTTCAGGAATGGCTGGAACAGTCGGATGACTTTCCTGCAGCCTTTCGGGTTCGGGATGACGCAACCGACCGAGTAACCGGGGTTCCCTTCAGCTCCAGGATTCCACCCCTGCGAAACGCCGAACTTCCGCCCGCCGATCAGCGATGGGGCGCCCGGCAATCCGACCTAGGCATGTAGGCATCCGGCGAACGGAGCTTGACAAGTGTCAAACAGTTCGATAACCATTGAACTGTGAAGAAACCCGTGACCGAGCGGTCGGCCCTGACCGACAAGCAATTCGAGCTGATTGCCAAGGCCCTGGCGGACCCCCGCCGGATGGCGGTGCTCGAAGTCATCGCCGGAGAGCGGGAATGTCCCTGCCAGAAACTTCGCGAAGAATTCCCCGTATCTAAGGCGACGATCTCGCATCACATAAAGGAACTGGTCCGGGCAGGTTTGGTGGAGGCACACCGGGATGGGCAATATCTCCATTGTGAGGTCCGACGCGATGTCCTCGAGGCGTACAGCGCCGAGTTACTGCGTCGGGCCGGCATTCGCACAAAGTCTTCCGTGACCTGAGGCAAGCTGTGGATAAGGTCCGGAAGATTTTTGTTGGCATAGAGTTCGACGGTTATCGAACTATCGTACCGTACCTTTAGCAATGCCGGCAGCGCGATCGCTGGAGGTCGAATGCGGCAGCGCTCGATCGACGAGTAGATGTGGCTGAAGTAAGAACGCGAATCTCTCTGGAGGCAACAACAATGCAGACCCGGCGACTCGTAATCCCAGGCATCCTCTCCCTCGCGCTGCTCTCCGCGGCGGCTCTCAAGCTCGCCGGGGGCAACGAACCGGCGCCCGCTCCCCAGCTCCAGGCCGTCACCGTCGCCGAAGTGCTCGAGCGTGAGGTAAGTGAGTGGGACGAGTTCACCGGCCGCCTGGAGGCGGTGGACGCGGTGGAGATCCGGCCCCGGGTTTCCGGGTACATCACCCGCGTCGCCTTCGATGAGGGCAAGGAAGTGAAGAAGGGGGAGGTCCTCTTCGAGATCGACCCCCGACCCTACCAGGCCGAGTTGGCGCGGGCGGAGGCCGAGCTGGAGCGAGCCCGTTCCGCGGCGGCCCTGGCAGCGAGCGACGTCGAGCGAGCCGGCAAGCTGGTGGCGGCTCAGGCGATTTCCCGTGAGGAGTATGACAGCCGCACCAGCGCCGAGGCCCAGGGCGGGGCCACGGTGCGGGCGGCGGAAGCGGCGGTTCGTACGGCGCGACTGAATCTGGATTGGACCCGGGTGCGTGCCCCGATCTCGGGCCGGGTAAGCAACGCCATGGTCACGCCGGGAAACCTGGTCGAGGGCGGCCCGCCAGCGGCGACCCTGCTGACCACGGTCGTCTCGCTCGACTCGATGTATGTGTACTTCGACAGCGACGAGCAGACCT
>DASPKB010000209.1:0-3439 GCA_035628315.1 Gemmatimonadales bacterium
CGCAAGGACGACCAGCAGGACGACCGTGCTCATGTTGGTTTCCTAGGTGGAAATGGATTATCCCGGACGCTCTGTCCCTACTGCCGGCTCGGTAAACATCTCGGCGTCCGGCGACGCCGTGGTCCACTCCGCAGACCCGGCTTCGGGGCTATCCGGTGCCTCGCCGGTGCCGCCTTCGAGTCCGACAACCGACGCAAGAGCCTGACGAACGGCCTCCGCGATGACCGAGGGATCGGCGTTCAGCTTCAGTGCCGGATGCTGCTCGTCCATCAGAATCTCGACCCCGGGAGCCACGGGTATCCGCCGGCAGACTGATCCGGCGGCGCTCAGTCCCTCCACCGGCGCGAGCCACGCCATCACCGCCCGACCCACCCTGCCGCGACCAGTGCCCGGGGTGCGGAGCAGCGGTAGCTGCTCGGGCGGAGGCAGGCCCGGACCAAGCGCGCTGGCGGCGCGGCGCTCGATGAGGTCGCCGGTGAGCCCGGCGAACTCCTTCAGCATGGATTCCAGAGTCGCGCCCTCCATTTGGCGCAATTTTATGGCCAACACCTGGAGCAGGTGCCGGTAAGAGTACACCGCGGCTGTTCCCCGCCCGTCCGGTGGGCTCACCAGGCCTCGTGCGACGTAGAAACGGATGGTTCGCTCGCTGGGGCGAGCACGGGCCGCAGCGTTGACTGGAACGACGCCGGAGGCGTCCAGAATGCCCCCCGCCAGGGCGGCGAGGTCCCGGAGACCCCAGGGAGCCAGAGCGCGGTATTCTCGGAGAACGGTGAGTGGATCGGGAGGCGCGTGTGCGGGTGGAGAGTTCATGAGTTCCCGTTGCCCTCGAGGAATTTGGAACGCTCGTTCGCGGCGAGCACCTGGTCTACCGTGTGGATCAGGGTCTCCAGGCTGAACGGCTTCTGCAGGACCGGGCAGCCCGCCAACTCAGCCGGCCATTCCGGCTGCTGCGGAGTGGGATCGCCGCTCATCAGGATGACCCGGCTCAGGAGCCGCGGCCACATCCGGACTATGGCGAGAAAGAACGCGTCTCCCGGCATCTGGGGAAGCCGGAGATCGAGCAGCACAAGATCGAAGGTGGACTCGCCGAGAATTTGGTAGGCGGAGTGGGGATCGGCAACCGATATGACCTCGTACCGATAGCTCTTCAGCGCCCGCTCCAGTGTTCGACGCAGCGCCGGCTCATCGTCGACGATGAGGATTCGGGGACTCACGAGGCGGCCTGAGCCACCGACTTGAGGTAGCGATCGGTCACCATCATCAGGGCCTCCTCGGTGGAGAGCGATACCCGCAGCTCACCAGCGGTTACGCCGAATACCGCTCGCAAGTGCATCTGAAGCGTTTTGGTCTTGCTATAACCTAACTTCAGAGCCACGTCCTCGACGGTATAGCCCGGATCCAGCAGGAGCCGGTGAGCATACAGCAGGCGGGTGAGCACCATGACCGTCCGGGGCGACGGCAGACCCACCTTGGTAAACCAGCGCTCACAAGTCCGGCGGGTCAGCTGGGCCCGCTCCGCCAGTGCCGTAACGGTAGGTGCTTCTTCGCCGGCGTGCAGCATTGCCTCCAAGGCGCGCAGCAGCTCGCGGGGGAGCTCCTGTAGCGCCCCACCCAGCGCCTGCATGACCTGCTGAGAGGCGCTCTGCTCCAACTCCGCCTGTATGGCTGTCCGAAGTGATGCGGGAGCATCTTCGAACCGATGGAATACCACCCGGCGTATGCCGGACCGGCCGAGCTGAAGCAGCACAGCGGCAGTGGCAGGGGCGAGTTCGGTGTAGACCAGAAGGGGGAGGGAGGGAAACAGCAGGCGAATTCGTTCGATACCGTGTGATCGGGCCTGACCGCCCAGCAGGGGATCGACGACCGCCATCTCGATCGGCTTGGCTCGGATTGTATCTACGACGTCCGGCCAACCACTCCCGGAAACCCATTGGTACCGGTCGGGATCGAGCGAACGAAGTCGCAGCATGCGCTCGGCGGGAACTGCGGCGAGGAGCAAATGTCGCAAATCGGCCCCTATTTGTCGCAAATGGGCCCTAAAACCAGCAATCAGTCACCCTCAGATTGGCCGTTGCCCTCCCTCCCCCGGGGCATACACCACCATCTGAAAGGATTTTCTATGTCTCGCTCCAAGACCTACGGCTTGGCATTAGCGCTGCTTGCGTCCGCTGCGCTGAGCACCGCGTGCACGCGCACCGATGCGACTGGTCCTTCGGATCAGCCCGAAGCCTCCCTCACGGAGGGCCAGGGATCCAACAACGGCAAGTGAGATTTCAGGGGAGTACGCGTCCAGGACTATACAGCCGCGAGCGACGCGTACTCCCGAAGGCCATTCGTTATGTGGAGAACGGCGGGGGTGGCCTCCACCTCGGCCGGAGCATGCAGCTCCTTCTGAGACGCCTTTGACTCCAAGTCCTGCAACATCCGCTCGATCCTGAAATACCATTCGTTCAAGCGATGCTGCTCGGCCAGCGCGAGCGCCTCCGCCCCAACTTCTCGAGCACGATCCAGCTGCTCAAAGCGCGCGAGCCCTACGGCGGTCTTGTACCGATAGTCCACACTCATGCTCGGAGTCATCCGCCCGGCCAGCTCTCGCGCCTGCTGCCGGCGCCGCTCAAAAGCAACGCGATTGCCTACGGCAGACTCGACCTGCATCAGCTCGAGAATGGCGTTCAGCCTCACCAGGTAGCTCGAATCGGAGTTGACGACGATCTCCAGCGCCACCCGCGCAGCGCTATAGTAACCGCTTTCGTTTAGTGCATACCCCAGGTCGCCGAGAATTCTCATCCGGCTGAGCGGATCCTGAGACAGACGGAATGCGTTGTAAGTAGACTCGAGGGACTCGGCACGAGCCCCCTGTAACATGAGCACAACGCCGAGGTCCAGATGCGCGTCACTCTGCACATCGGGCAGGTCCGACTCCGCCGCCTTGGCGATAACGTCCTCAACCTCCTGTCGCGCGCGCGGCAAATTGCCCCGAGCACGATCCACCTGGGCACGGCCTAGTCGGGCACGCAGCGCCCGATTCAGGTCGCCAGTGACAGTAGCCGCCTCCAGCGCTGCGTGATAGCATGCGGTGGCAGGATCCCAGCGCGCGAGTAAACGATTCAAACGTGCGGCCAGCAGCGCATAGGGCAGGAACTCCGCTGGACCGAGACCACCACCATGCGAGCGAACCGCCAGGGTCAGTGCCTCGAGACTCTCTGGCAGCCGGCCTTCGTGTTCCAGGAAATAGGCGTAGGCCGTGAGTCCGTTCCACAAACTCGGAGTGGGTACCCCGCCGATAGTAATTGCGGAGACCACACCTCTGAGGTGAGCGGTTTCGGGAGCATCGGCTGGTAGGTCGGCAACGTGACGCCGTACCGCTTCGAGCTGCCAGGCAAAACCTTCGGCGCCCTCGTTGTCAGTAGGTAGTGTTAGGAGCTTATCGACCAGACGC
>DASPKB010000210.1:0-2411 GCA_035628315.1 Gemmatimonadales bacterium
AGGAAATGCATCTCGATCTTGACCAACCCATCTCCCTGACACGCCTCGCAGCGGCCACCCTTCACATTGAAGGAGAAGCGTCCCGGCCCGTACCCGCGCATCTTGGCGTCCGGCAACTGGGTGAACAGCTCCCGGATTGGAGTGAAGAGCCCGGTGTAGGTTGCCGGATTTGAGCGGGGAGTCCGCCCGATCGGACTCTGGTCGATGTCGATGACCTTATCGATGTGACCCAATCCTTCGATGCGCGTGTGAGCCCCCGGTATTACCTTGGCCCGATAGAAGTGGCGGGCCAGCGCCTGGTACAGGATGTCCGTCACCAGCGTCGACTTCCCCGATCCCGACACGCCGGTCACCGCCACGAAGACACCGAGCGGGATGTCGACTGTGAGGTTCTTCAGGTTGTTCGCGCGGGCTCCCACCACGCGCAGGTGATGGTCCGCGCCAGCTTCGCGCCGCCCGGGTGGTACCGGAATCCGAAGCTCGTCCCGCAGATAACGGCCGGTCAGCGAGGTCGGATGACTCCGGATCTCATGTACGGATCCCTCAGCCACCACTTCACCGCCGAAGCGCCCCGCGCGGGGACCCAGGTCAATGACGTGATCGGCGGCCTGGATGGTGTCCTCATCGTGCTCGACCACGATGACCGTATTCCCGAGGTCCCTGAGGCCGCGAAGGGTGGTCAATAATCGTTCGTTGTCGCGCTGGTGCAAGCCGATACTCGGCTCGTCCAGGATGTAGAGCACGCCTACCAGCCGGGAGCCGATCTGGGTAGCGAGCCGGATGCGCTGAGTTTCGCCTCCGGAGAGTGAAGTTGCGGCTCGCCCCAGTGTGAGATAGTCCAGGCCGACATCGCGGAGGAAGCGGAGCCGGTCGACCACTTCTTTCAGGATGGGACCGGCAATATCGGGGTCGAGGCCTCCCCGCCCGTTCTGGCCGGCATCATTGCCGCCCCGAAGCGGGATGCTCTCGAAGAAGTCTATGGCACGCTGCACCGGAAGCTCCACCACGTCACCGATGCTGGTGCCGTGCACCAGCACCGAGAGACTCTCGGCCCGTAGCCGCTTCCCCTTGCAGGTCTGGCAGGGCTGCTCGGTCATGAACTCTTCCAGGGTGGCGCGCACGCCGTCACTGGTGGACTCGCGGTAGCGTCGCTCCACGTTCCGCAGCACGCCTTCCCATTCAGTCTCGAAGTCTCCGCGGCCCCGAGCTCCATCGGTCTGGAACTTCACCTGGCCCGACGCGCCGTAGAGCAGCGCGTGACGTGCCGCCTCGGAGTGCTCCGCCCAGGGAGCGTTCAGCTCGAACTGGAAAGTCTTTGCCAGTGTCGGCAATACGATCTTCCGCAGGTAGCCGGTGGGCTCGCCCCAGGGAAGGATGACGCCCTCGAGTATGGAAATGCTGGGATCCCCCAGCACCAGCTCGGCATTGACCTCGCGCCGGGTGCCCACACCATGGCAGTCAGGGCACGCGCCAAACGGCGAGTTGAAGGAAAATTGCCGTGGCTCCAGCTCCGGCAGCGACAACCCGCAGACAGGGCAGGCGAATCTTTCGGAAAAGATGCTGGAACGAGGGGTGGTGGCTCCCTCGTATCTCACCACCTCCACGATCCCATCGGCCGTCTTCAGTGCAGTCTCAATCGAGTCGTTGAGCCGAGAGCGGTCGCTGGCCCGGACCACCAGACGGTCTACCACCACCGCGATGTCATGGTTCTGCCGCCGGTTGAGCGTCGGCACGGCACCGAGATCATAGGTGCCGCCGTCTACCCGCACTCGGACGAAGCCCCGTTTGCGCACGTCCTCCAGCAAATCGCGGAACTCGCCCTTTCGGCCACGAACCAGAGGAGCCAGCACCTCGATCCGGCTCTCCTCGGGCCAGCTCAAGACGATGTCGGTGATCTGCCCCGCGCTCTGCCGCGTAACCGGCGTGCCATCGTTAGGGCAATGAGGAATCCCGACTCGGGCCCAGAGTAGCCGGAGATAATCGTAGATCTCTGTAACCGTCCCGACCGTAGAACGCGGGTTCTGTCCCGTAGTCTTCTGCTCGATCGAGATCGCCGGTGACAGACCCTCGATAGCGTCGACGTCCGGCTTCTCCATCAATCCTAGGAATTGCCGCGCGTAGGCCGACAGCGACTCTACATAGCGGCGCTGGCCTTCCGCATAGATCGTGTCGAATGCCAGCGACGATTTACCCGAGCCGGAGAGCCCGGTGATGACGGTGAGCCGATTGCGCGGAATCGAAACCGAGATGTTCTTGAGGTTGTGCTCGCGGGCGCCGCGTACAACCAGGTATTCCTGAGCCATAGCCCCGAAAGCTACCCGAAGATTGAGCATGGGGTCAACGGCTTCCAGTTTCCCGTTCAAGTGCCTACCATACTGGCGGCCACTTATCTCCTTCAGTCCTTAGCTCTT
>DASPKB010000211.1:0-3836 GCA_035628315.1 Gemmatimonadales bacterium
GGCAGCAGGCAAATTGCGAGCTGTGACAGCTCTCTCGCGGCGTAGTCGGCGATTCCTTGAGCCAAGGGGTCCCCTTCAGCCGCGACCGCGAGAACGTGCGGCGCCAGGGCCGCCACTTCGGCCGGCGATGCGCCTGCCGCCCAGCGGACCAGCGCATCGAAATCGCTGCTCCGGGTGGCCTGCAGCAGGCGTTGGCTCAGTGCGGTGGGTGGGCTGCGGCCGTCCATGGCCCGGCTGACCGCACCGAGCGAGGCCCGCCCGATTGCGTACCCGCTCCCTTCATCTCCCATCTGCCAGCCGTACCCGCCGATCCGGTGACGCTTGCCATTCTGATCCCGGCCAACCGCCACGCTTCCCGTACCCGCGCTGACCACTATTCCGGGTCCATCGCCGAACGCCGCGGACAGCGCGATCTCGATGTCGGTAGTCACTGTAACGGAGCTCGCGATGTTCTCGCTCCGGAGTGCGGTCCGCAGCTCCTCGCGTTCCGGCGGCCGGCCCGCTCCTGCCGCGCCGACTACGAGCACGTCACCGGTGAGCCGGCCTGCCTCGGACAGTGCGCGCCGAACCACCTCGATGATGGTGCTTGCCGAGGCCAGGGCGCGCCCCGGCCGTACCGCCGCCCCGGGTCCGTCGGCACGACCAACGATTTTTCCGTCCACCGAGACCGCTACAGCCGTCTTCGTTCCACCTACATCCGCGCCAATCAGAATACGGGGCATGGCACTCCCAAAGTTCATCAGCGAGCTGGTGCAATGTTTTCCGCACGGCGCGGAAGATAGCTGAGCGCCACGCCAAGCCCGACGGCGAGTAGAGTTCCGAGCGGCACATACCAGGGCCAGGCCAGCCGGCCCACCGGCTCGAGCCAATCGATACCGTACTGTCGGGCCAGCGACTTGGCGAAGGTGACTGCGAGCATGATCAGCACGGTGGCGGCGACCGCGCCTACGATGTCCCGCCCGCGGGCCCGAGGCCATCGCGCCGCCAGCAGATACGTGCCCAGCAGCGGTCCATAGGTTACCGACGCGATAGAGAGAGCCAGCACCACGATCGGGGTATCGGTTCCGCTGGCGTAGTAGTAGAAGAAGAGCGCGCCTCCAATCAGGCTCACGCCCCAGACGGCTGAGAAGAGGCGGCCGATTCGCAGGAGGTGGATCGGATCCCTTCGGCCCGTGAGCCCGACGTACAAGTCGTGGGTCATCGAGGAGGCGAGCGCGTTGATAGAGGAGCTGATGGTGCTCATCGCCGCCGCGAGTATGCCCGCCACGACCAGCCCGGCGAGTCCGGACGGTAGTTGCTCGATGATGAACCGGGGGAAGATCTCGTCCGCGGCCGATCCGCTTGCAGCATGACCGCTCGCCCAGATGGCCGAGCCGACCAGCAGGAAGAGGAGAAACTGAAGGATGACGACAGCTCCGGAACCGACGAGAGCGTACTGCGCGTCGCGAAGCGAACGGGTGGCCAGGAGCCGCTGAACGATCAGCTGATCGGTTCCGTGGGAGGCCGCGGAGAGCATGGCCCCACCGACCAATCCGCCCAGCAGGGTGTAGGTAACCGTGAGATCGATCTCCGGATTCAGAAGCCTCAGCTTCCCGGCCTCGGCTGCCGAGTAAAGCGCACCGGACGCGCCACCGGCGAGGGACCAGGCGATCAGGAGAGCAGCGACCCCGCCCGCCAGGTAAACTGCGAGCTGAACGACGTCGGCCCAGACCACCGCCTTGAGGCCACCGAAGTAGGTGTAAATCAGGGTGGCGCCGCCCATCGCCACAATGGCCACCGGGATGCTCCAGCCGGTGACCAGGGCGAGTGGAATCGCGCCCGCGAAGATGCGAACCCCGTCTCCCAGGAAGCGAGTAGCCAGAAATACCACCGACACCAGGCGTCGTGTGGTCGGACCGAAGCGGCTCTCCAGTCGCGCGTACGCCGTCTCCTGTTCCCCGCGGAAGTAACCCGGAAGCAGCCACAGGGCGACGGCTGTGCGCCCCACCGCGAATCCAAACGCGAGCTGGAGAAAGGTCAGGTCCCCGCGAGCACCGATTCCGGGAACCGAGATGACGGTAAGAGCTGAAGTCTCGGTTGCTACGATCGAGAGCAGGATGGCCCAGGCCGGAAGATTCCGGGCGCCGAGGAAGTAATCCCCGGCGGTCTCCTGCCTCCGGGTAGCCCAGAACCCGATCGCGATGGTCACGATGAAGTAGAGAACGATGACCGCGAGATCGAGGGAGGTCACGGCGGTGAGCCGTGGGTAGGCGGTAAGCGGAAGGCCGAGCTAAGGCAGCAAAAGAGAAGCGGCCAGAGAATGTGATCTTCTCCGGCCGCCCCGCTCACCTCTTATCGCTCACCGCTTACTGTTTTCACGCTGTAAAGCTGCTGCCGCACCCGCAACCGCCAGTGGCGTTTGGGTTGTTGAAGGTGAAGCCGGAGCCCTGCATCGAGCTCACGTAATCGATGGTGACACCGGTGAGGTACTGGGCGCTGAACCCGTCCACGAAGACGCGGACTCCGTTGACCTGGGCCACCATGTCGTCCTCCAGCGGCCGCTCCTCGATATTCAGGCTGTACTTGAAACCCGAGCACCCGCCCGGCAGCACGCTGACGCGAAGCCCGGCGGATTCCGCGGGCACCTGCTCCTGGGCGATGAACTTCTGGACCTCTTCAGCGGCCCGGCTCGTCAGCACCAGTGAGAAACCGGTGGCAGGAGCCTGCTGCTCGACACCGCTCATGCTATCTCCTTCCAATGTAACTGCTTACGATCCGATGTCAGAATGAACATCATGTCGTTGACTGGCTGAAACCTAAGGGGCCGCCGCCACTTCTGTCAACGCTGGCCGCGAGCCGTGCGTCGGCCCGCAAGTTACGCTGAATCAACGCGAAAGCTGCTACCGCTCCAACTCCGTAGAGCCCGCCCTTGAGGGTAGAACCGGTCAACAGCGACCCCAGGCAGACGACGGCACAGTAGACTGCCGCCAGACCCGCCACCCAGTTCACCCAGGACAGCGCTCCACCCGGGATGGTGTCACCGGCAAAGCCGAGGCGGGACGAGACCGGACGCCATCCGGCACCGCCGGGCCTCACCCGTCGGTAGAAGTTGTCCAGAGTTGCCTGGCTCTCCGGCGGAGTCGCAAAGGTGACGGCCAGCCATACCACCGTGGTTACGCCTACCGTAATGAGCATCGTGACCGCGTAGGTTGGCCGCGAGAGGTCGTCCAGGGTGTACCCGAACCGGGCCAGGACGATCGAGGTGATGAATGAGGCGACCATCGCGCTGATCTCGGACCACGCATTGATCCGCCACCAGTACCAGCGGAGGATGAACACCAGGCCGGTGCCTGCGCCAAGTCCGATCAGAATTTTCCAGCCCTGCTCCACGCTGCTCAAGAAGCTCATCACGATCAGGGAGCAGACCATGAGCACCGCCGTGGCGGCTCGCGATGCGACAACCTGGGCGCGCGGGCCGGCATTCGGGCGAATGAAGCGCAGGTACACGTCATTCACCAGGTACGAGGCTCCCCAGTTGAGATGCGTGCTGATGGTGCTCATGTACGCGGCAGCAAAGGCGGCGAGTAGCAGACCCTTCAAGGGGGAGGGAAGCACGTCGACCATGACACGGACGTAACCCTCTTCAGGATTGGAGAGCGATGGATAGCGAATCAGTCCAACGAACCCTACCAGGATCCAGGGCCACGGACGCAGTGCATAGTGGGCGATGGTGAACCAGAGCGTCGCCAGCAATCCGTGCCGCTCGTCTTTGGCGGAGAGAATGCGCTGCACCACGTAGCCGCCACCGCCCGGCTCCTGTCCGGGATACCACGCGGCCCACCACTGCACGCACAGGA
>DASPKB010000212.1:0-7847 GCA_035628315.1 Gemmatimonadales bacterium
TGACCGCCGGACTCCCTGCGGGGCAAACCGACCAAACCACCTTCCAGGCTGAGGAGGCCGGCTGGTTCTGGATCATGTGTGGGGTACCGGAGCATGCCGTGAATGGCGAATGGCTGGAGCTGCGAGTTGACCCGGAGGCAACGTCAGCCCGGGTGGAAATCAGGAAGCGCTAGCTTAAAACCGACGGCCGGGGTCGAACGCCCTGAGATCGTGACCCGGCTGTTCACCGGTGAGCAGCTGTGCCAGGAGGAGGCCGGTAAGACCAGCCAGCAATATTCCGTTCCGGCCATGACCAGTCGCGTACCACAGCCCTGGGAGGTCCGGATCCGGCCCTATCACCGGCAGACCATCAGGCATAATGGGGCGCAGCCCGGCCCAGCTTCGCCACACCTTGCCTTGAATCAACCCAGGGAAGAGCACCGCTGTGGCGGAGAAAACCCGCGCCATACCCGCCGCCGTGACCTCTGGGTTGAATCCCGCGTCCTCCATTGTTGAGCCGAGAATCGCTTCCTTCCCTCGAGCCAGGATATAAGCGTCCTTGTGATAAAGAATCGCGCGATCCACACCCTCCGGCCACGGAACCGCTGCCATCTGCCCGCGCACCGGCTGGACCGGAAGTGGTCGGGGCAATCCCTGAAGCAGGCCGGACCAGGCCCCCGCCGCGATAATCACGTTGGGGGCCGTGTAGCGGGCGATCTCGCCCCTCACGCCATGGACTTTACCTTTATCAGCTACCAGCTCGAGAATGCGGTCGCATATAAGAGATGCCCCTTGCCGGGTAGCGTCGGTGAGTAACGCCTGCACCAGCTGAGCGGGGTCGAGGGATCCATCGCGCGGAGCCCAGAGCGCTCCAATGGCTGCCGGCCCGAGCCAGGGCCAACGTCGGCGGAGCTCATCTCGTTCGAGCCATGCGCTGCTGTATCCCTGCTGCTTCTGCCATGCGACCCTGGCCTGTAGGTCGGCGGCATCGGCAGCATCGGTTGCCACTCGCGCAATGCCCTCCTGCCACAGTCCCAGGTCGATACCGGTGCGTTCCCGGAGCGCTTCGGCAAGGCCATCGTAGTGGTCCCGCGCCGCAAGGCCGAGGCTGAGCAGCGGGTCGTTCCCGTCGGCCTCGATCTGAGGCGCCAGCATTCCACCCGCCGCGCGCCAGGCCTGGCCCATCTCGGTTCCGGCCTCGATCACCAGGACCTTGCAGCCCGCTACCGCCAGTTCCCGGGCGCAGGCGGCCCCGATTGCCCCTCCGCCTACTATTATGACATCAGAGATTACCGGACTTGGCATCGGATGAAACTATCTGAAACGTTGGCCGTAATGGCGGCTGACTCGGACCAGGAGGGGTGAGGTGCTCAGGAGCGTCGTGGGCTTTGCGATTCTGGCTGTAATTACCGTTTTCCTGCTCAAACTCATGTTCGGCCTGTTTGGCCTGGCTCTGGGCTTCGTCGCGACCCTCCTCTGGTTCGCGTTCCTCGGATTTCTGATCTACCTGATCCTGAAAGTGATCGCACCCGGCGCGGCAGCGCGGGTGCGGGAAATGATCGGGTACTAGCTAGCGAATGCTGGAGCTGTGTGCCTGTACGATCCACCAGCCGTCCCGTCCCTGCGCCGGCACCAGCACCAGGGAAGCCCGGCCACCCTGGACCCGGTGAGTCCGGTCCGAGGTCCAGCGATACTCGACTGATCCCCAAGCCGTCGTGCCCCGGGTCTGCAGCTGGGTGGTGGTGATCGCGATCTCTCCTCCTTCGGATACCCCCGCATAACGCGGTGGCCCCCTTCGCACCATGCCGTCCGCAACCACGTTCGCGAACGGTGCGTAGAGCGAGTCGGCAGAATCCAGTTCTGCGTCCGCCACTAGGGCCCCTTCTACAACCCTGTTGAGCTCGGCTTCGTTCACAGCCGCGAGGACTCCACTCTCGGGGACCCTCTGTTGAGCACACGCTGCGCCTAGGATCAGCAGAACCGCTCCCGCTTCAGACCGCATCGAGCTTATCCAGCACACCCCATACAAGCAGGGGGATCAGGAGCTCGTGATGCCCTGTAAGCAGGAAGCCTTGCCCGCCGCCCCGGGTTGGGCGCTGCACCACATTTACTCGAGGGCGGTAGTGGCGCTGCATGTCGAAATCAGCGGCCGTGAAGTGGGTCGGCTTTCCTCCTTCGAGATTACGGGCCACGGTGAGCGCCTTAAGAAACACCTCGGGCATGATGACCGCACTACCCCAGTTGAGGACCACGCCGCCCTGATGAAGCCCCGGCAGCGAACCGGCCAGTCGGCGGAAATCCCGCTGCCCGGTTGCCCCGATTGCAGCGCCGTCAGCGCGGGGATGCTGGTGGATAATCTCCGCTCCGATCGCTGGGTGAACGGTGATCGGAACCGCACATTCGATGGCGGTGAGGAGGACGGAAGCGCTCTTTCCAGGTAGCTCCGTACGAGCGGCGAGAGTTCGGGCCAGCCCTTCGCCCATTCCCTGGCCGGAGCGAGCAGCCCCGCTGATGGCCGCGTTCATCTCCGCTCCGGTCTCCTCCGCCATGCCGAAACTCCCGTCGGCCAGCCCGCTCTCCACGTCTTCACTGGTTCCACCGAACGCCGCCAGCTCGTAATCGTGAATCGCGGCGGCCCCATTCAGGGCTACGTGGCTGACGATCCCTTGCCGCAGCCACTGGTTCACCAGGGGGCCCAAACCCACCTTAATGACGTGGCCTCCCAGCAGGAGCACGATTCCGCGGCGTGCCTGGCTGGCTGCAACGATGGCATCGATGATGTGGCGGAGATCACGTGCAGCAAGCACGTCGGGAAGGCTGTCGAGAAAGGCGGCGAACGAGCGGTTTCCGGTAGTCGGTGGGGAGGCCAGAACTCTGGGATCAACCTTGTTGGCCCGAGCGGCTACCGGGACCGTTGCCACCCGGCTGAGGTCGGCCTCCCGGTATTCCACGTCAGCGACTCATGGCCGCTGCGGTTGTCCCGGGCAACACCATGTCTTTAAGGCGGAGCGTTATAGTTCCGAAGGGAAACTTGCTGCGGATTTGCACCGGCAGGCGGCGAGGGTCGTCGGTGAGCCAGATCCGGGTCTCCGAGCGCTTGGAGAAGAGGCCCTTCGTGTCGATGATTGGATGCAGCACCAGGCACTGCACCTTGCTGCCGTCAGGCAGCTCCATCTTTTCCCGCTTGAGCACCTCGATCGTGACCGGATTCTTGTCCTTCCGGAAGTAACGATGGTAGGTATAGCTCTTCCCGACCTCGAGGGGCGTCACCCGCACGAAGTAGAAGAACGCAGCATCGTCCAGCGGGTCTGCCGGCGTCTGGTGAGTTGCTTCGCGACCCTGCTCGCGGTAGTAGCCAGAGTCGGGGAAGATCTCGTAGTGACGCTTGGTGACCTTGTCGTTCTCCACGAAATCCTGGACGAAGCGCCGGGAGTTTAGATCGGAAATGCCGATCCAGGACTCCAGTACATCGTCCAGCGAGTAGAACATGGTTTTGCCTTTGAGGCGGAACCGGAGGCGAAAGCTCTCCACCCCGCGGACTGTATCCACGGAGGCCACCTCCAGCGTGCCGGAACCCAGGGTAAGCATTCCGAGCTTGGCAGTGTAGGAAAGCTTTTCCCCCACGGCGAAGGGATACTCCGGCGGTGCTGCGGGTAGCAGAGTCTGAGAGAAAGCCAGGAGGAGCGGCAGAATAGTCATGAGGCCACCTCCGCTTGTCGGGCTTCCCGGGTAAGAGGGGACTCTGCCGGATGCATGCGGTGCAGCTGTCGAAGCGGTACTCGAGCACGCCAGATACTGCGGGCGGCGTCCCAGGAGCTAACCCGGCTGGGGCGTTGCCTCAGGTCCTGACGTTCCACCGCATCGATGGTTTCCACTCTCCGGGCATAGCGGGACGCCCGGTCATACAGCTCGGCGTTGGCGGCCCATCCATCGGTAGTCAGCAGCGGCGCCGGGCCTTGCCGGAAAGCGTTCCGGAGGGTCACCAAGCGAAAGATGGCGAAGCCGGATACCACGTCCCTTACCCCCGGTATCGCCACTGCTCCACGGAGCAGCACCGGAGCGAGCCGGCGAACCCATCTCCGGCCCCGCGACGGCTCGCCCTCCAGCTTGCCCTGAGTGATCACGATATCGGCTCCGCTCTCGATCCGCCGCACCAGGTCCGGGATGAACTGGGGGCCGTGCGCAAAGTCGGCGTGCATGAGCACGGCCGAGTCGCGTTTGGGACGGTCGGTGCGTTCAACGGCCTGGCGGAGCAGCTCTTCCGCGCTGACCGCGTAGCCCATACGCTCCCGGTGCCGGATCACTGTCAGAGGAAGCACGCGGGTATAACGCTCCAGCACTTCGGCCGTCAGGTCATTCGATCCATCATCCAGCACCAGGAGGTGGTACTCCCGTGGAAAACCGGCGAAGACCTGGCGAACCTTCCAAAGAAGAAGCCCGACGGTAGGGGCTTCGTTGTAGCTTGGTATGCAGATGTAAATCATGATCCTTCAAGAGAATGAGCGCACGAACGATAAACCTGTGCGACCTCCTCTGCCATCCGCCGATCGGTGAAGTGCTGGACCCGGCTGGAGGCTCTCTCGACCAGCAGCTTCCGCAAGGCCTCATCCTCGAGTATTCGCGCGACCGCGTCTGCCAGCGCAGCCGGGTCTCCTGGCGGTACCAACAAACCAGCTCCCTGATCCAGCATTTCCGGCAAGCCGCCTGCTGCCGTCGAAGCAACCGGGATGCCAAGTGCCATGGCTTCCAGGACAGAGGTGCCTAACCCCTCTTCCCGTGAGCTCATAACGAACAGGTCCGAATCGGTAATCAGCCGCTCGGGCTCCGGTACATGGCCGAGGAGGTGGACACAATCCAGGCCCAGCGTGTGTACTTGTGTCTCCAGGGCAGAGCGCAATTCTCCCTCGCCGGCAACCACCCAGTGCAGATCGCGGAAGCGCGGCTGCAGCAGCTTGGCCGCGTGGAGGAGGGTAGCATGATCCTTGTGCCCCACCAGTGCGGCTACGTTTGTAGCGATCCGACTCTGGCATGGGAGATTGAGGCGACCGCGGATCCCCAGCGGGGCGGCTCGACGAGTCAGCTCGAGCGAAATTCCCGAGTGTATGACAACAATGCGGTTGCGGGGAACGCCTCCCCGGACCAACACGTTGGCGACTGCCTCTGAGATGGCGATGACCTTATCAGCCCGCCGCCAGAATCGGTTTCGTTTGGAGACGGCGAAATCCACCCGGCGGGTAACAACGAGCGGCACTCGCGTGAGCACCGAGCTGATACCTGCCAGGGTAAAGGCGTGGGCATCGTGGGCATGGAGCAGGGCGGGAGGATGGACCGACCGAAGAATTGCAGGGATCACCCGCGGGTCCAGGCCTACTGTCCACGCGGCTCCGCGCACAGTTATTCCGCTCTCGCGGAGCCTGCGGGCCAGCTCGGAGTCCGAGCCGGTCACCACAGTTTGGGGTATGCCCTGACGGCGTAATTCGCGTGCGAGCAGCCAGACCTGACGCTGGCCGCCCCGCCACTCACGTCCGGACGCGACGTGGACGACCCGCGGGATCACGTGCCTGGAAGCACGTCCGCCGGCAGGGCTCGGCTATTCGGCAGGGACGCTGGCTCCCCGCTGCTGCGCTCGACCTCGGCCAGCAGCGTGCGCAGCTCGGCCAGGCTGAAAGGCTTGTGGAGGTAGGGACGGTCCAGAGCCTCCAGAAACGTCAGGGTATCACCCCGAACCGTGTCGCCGGTGCTGAAGACGAGGCGCGCCGCCATGGTGGGGTTCTGAATGACGAGTCGCTCGTAAAACTCCCTTCCACCGAGCCGGGGCATCCGCAGATCGGAGATGATCAGATCAAACTGCTCCCGGGTCGCCCGGGCGAGCGCCTCCTCACCATCACTAGCCACCACGGGGATGTGTCCCCACGCCTCGAGTGTCGCGCGCATGTAGTGAAGTATGTGAGGCTCGTCGTCGACCACGAGCACCCGGAGCCGCCGGGTAGGTGCCCGGGTTCCTGTGGCGGGCGGAGGAGCAGAGGCGCGGGTTGAGAGGGGAAGCTGAACGGTGAAGGTGGAGCCGCGTCCCTCTTCGCTGGAGAGCATGATTCGTCCGCCATGCTCCTTCACGATGCCCTGGCTGATCGAGAGCCCGAGGCCGGTTCCTTCCCCTTCGGCCTTGGTCGTGAAGAATGGCTCGAACACCTGCGCCGCCAGTGCTTCCGACATGCCAGGACCGTCATCGATGATGTCGATGGCCACCCCGTCCAGCCATCGCCGGGCTCGAACCATGATGTTCCCCGGCCGGCCAGTCGAGGCGATGGCCTGGGCTGCGTTGTTGATCAGGTTGACGAACACCTGCTGGATCTGGTTGGGATCCACGTCGGGCATCGGAAGATCCGGCTCGATGTCGATCTGGGCTTCCACCCGCTGGGCCATCAACTGGTTCCGCAGCAGCACGAACGTCGCATCGAGCAGCGGCTTGAGGGCGGTGGGGCGGCGCTGGTGGTCTTGCTTGCGGGCAAAGCCGAGCAGGTTGCGGACGATGCTCGAGGCGCGTTCGGCCTCATCCCGTACAACGGCGAGCGGCTCCCGGATGCTCGCGGGGATGTTTGGTACTTCCGTCAGGAAGTCAGCAAATCCCACGACCGAGGCAAGCGGGTTGTTCAGGTCGTGGGCAATACCGGCGATCAGCTGGCCAATCGCCGACATCTTCTCGGATTGGATGAGCTGGTCTTGCAACCGGCGGCGTTCGGTCTGGTCGTCGAACAGAAGGACGACGGCAGAGTGGTCCGTGCTGCTAATTGGCACTGCTGTAACGGCATAGGTCCGCTCCCCGGTGCGCAGCTCCACTTCCCGGCCCACTCCTTGCTGATCCAGAGCGCGCTGGAGGTCGGCGGACCATTCCGGCGGGACAAAGGCCTGCCAGGGCCGCCCGATGAGGCTCGCGGGGGGTGCATTAACCAGATCGGCGAAGGCACGGTTGGCTCGCCGAATTGCTCCACTCCGATCCACGATGCACAGGGCCGGCGAGATGGCGTCAACCACTTCCTGCCAGGTCCGCCGGCCATCGTCGTGCAAGTCAACCAGGCGGGCGCTTTCGAGGGCGATACTGGCCTGTGATACCAACCCCTCGAGCAGGACCAGGTCCGCAGGCTGATAGCGACCTGCCTCACCGCGTACGGCAATGGCCCCGGTTACCCTGTTCTTGGCGACGAACGGTGCAATCAGCCAGCTCCCAGCCGTCAAAGGGGGAGAAGTCAGGCCGGCTTCCCGGAGTACCGTCTCCAAGTTATCGCGGATGAGCATGGGGCCTCGTCGGCTCGCCAGCTCCAGCAGCGGACGGGGGTTGGAACGGCCAGGGGGCCACCCCAGCACAAAGTCGATTGTCTCCGCGTGGTGAAAGAGCGCGACGGCGATCTCACTGGGGGTTAGACTTTCACGTACGTGGCGCACCAAGAGGTCGATGACCGAGGCGCGTCTCAGAGTTCCGGCCACTTCCTGGCCGAAGACGGTCAGTCGCCGGACGAGATCGAGGTCACGGGAGACGGTCGGGTCGTTCTGAGAGGCGGGTTTCGTTGATGGAGGAGTGGTCATGATCCGTGCAAATACGCGGGGCCGCCTGACTGCGGCAGACCTGCAGCTGGTGATCCTGCTCCTGAGCCGGGGGTCGGCTCTCCGGCGGGCCGATCTGGAGCGCCGGTTGCGGGCCGAAGGGCCCGACTCGCTACTCGATTCCCCGGAGCTGTTCGAGCGCCTGCTCACCGTCCGCTCGATGCTGCTTCCCTCCGAGGCTCTATTTTTCTATGTCGTCGTCCGGCATGCGTTACGGGCGTCCGGCCTGAACGACCGCGACGTGGCGGACTATCTCTCGGCGGTCCTGC
>DASPKB010000213.1:0-3375 GCA_035628315.1 Gemmatimonadales bacterium
GGAGCAGGGTGACCAGGATCCGGAACAGCGTGGTCTTTCCTGAGCCATCCGGACCGATGATCCCGTAGAGCTCGCCCTGGTCGACATCGAATGACACGCCATCCACTGCGGCAGTGTTGCCGAACCGCCTTACGAGCTGCCGGACCTCTACCGCACGATCACCGCTCATTTGCTGCCGACCTCTTCGGTCGCTGCACTCTCCAGCAGCAGCTCGCCCGGCATGCCGATCCGCAGCACCCCGTCCGGGTTGTCGACGGCCACCTTGACTGCATACACCTGATCGGCCCGCTCATCCCGGGTCTGAATGGGTGTGGGCGTGAACTCGGCGGTTGAAGCGATCCAGGTAACTCTGCCTGGCAGGGCGGCAATGGAGTCAGCCCGATCTACCCCTATCCTTACCTGCTGCCCCAGCCGAAGGGAGGTGAGCTGTGAGCCACTCACGTACGCTCGAAAGGTCAGCGAATCCAGTGATGCAACTTTGAAGACCGGTTGTCCTTGCTGAACGAACTCTCCGGGCTCCACGTACCGAGTAAGTATGGTCCCGTCCAACGGGCTCACGATCCGGCTGCGGACCAGCCGGTCCTCGATCAGAGCTACCTGGGCATCGAGGGCTGCGACTTCCTGAGCCAGGGCCGATCGCGCTACCCTGGCGCCGGCCAGCTGCTCCTTCACCACCCGGGCTTCACGCTCGGCGCGATCGCCTTGCTGCGCCGTCGCTGCAGCATTCTTGAGAAGCCTTTCGGTGCGAGCCAGCTCCCGCTCCGCGATGGCTTGCTGTACCTGGAGTGCAGCAATGCCTGCATCCGCCTCCTTGGCCCGAGCGGCCGCGGCAGCTCGGCGGGCGGCAGTCGCCCGCCGCTCGAGCACGAGGGGAATGGTGTCCACTGCGCCGACTACGATACCCCGGGTTACCCGGTCGCCCTCCTCGAGCTGAAGCGTCAAAAGGCGCCCTCCTACTTCGGCAGCCACGGTGACCTCGGGCGCCTCAAAGTTGCCGTAGGCGTCGGGGTGCTTCTCTCCGCAGGAAGCCAGGGCACCTGCACTGAGCCCAAGCGTCACGATCAACGCCGCTCGTCGGGGGACGAAGTCAATCATCGGTCCTGCTCTCCGGTTGCAAGGGAGTCAGCCCCAGGGTGGTGAGGTATGCTGCCCGCGCCTGTGCCAGCTCGACACGATGACGCTGCAGGGTCAGGCGTGCTTCCAGAACGTTGGTCCGGGTTTCCACATAGTCGGCGGTGGTGATCGCTCCTTCATCGTGCTGCAACCGGGCCTGGCGCTCCACCTCAGCCCGCAGGTTCACGATCCGCTGATCTTCCGCCAGTGCCCCGCGGAGACGCTCGATATCCTCCAGATTGCTGAGGACGGTGCGGCCAAGCCTTCGTGCCAGGGCTTTCTCCTCGGTCTCGAGTATCTGCTGCTCCTGCTGCAGGGCTGCGCGCTTCCGTCCGGCTGACTGCCAGGTCCAGGGGCGCCAGGATACCCTCACTCCTGCCTGGTAGAACGCGTCTGAGGTGGTCCGGAACTGGTCGAGTCCGGGAAGACCCACACCTGCCTGCCCAAATGCGGATACCCGAGGCGCGTTCTCTGATTCCGCCAATGCAGCCTCTACCCCAAGGCGAGCGCGACTTCGCTTTAGGCGCTCGAACTCGGGCCGGCGGCGGAGAGCGGCAATCGCGGCCACCGATAAAGGCTTGGCCTTCTCGGGCTCGTGGGTGGGTAGAACGAGCACTGCGGTGGTGTCGATTGCCGTCCCGGCGAGATCGGAGAGTACGGCGAGCGAAGCCCGTCGAGCTGCTTCTGCCTCATCTCGTTGGAGAGTCGCTCTGACCCGCTCGGCTTCGACTTCGGCAGCATCGCGCCGGAGTGCGGTACCGGCTTCGACTCGGGCGCGGACGGCGGCAAGCCGCACGTCCAGGTCCGCGATCAGGGCCGCATATTCTGCCGAACGCTGCTGCAGGAGGAATGCGGAGAAGAACGCGCTGTTCACCTCGGAGCGCAGGCCGTAGAGCGCCGCGCTGACCTGCGCAGCGGATTCAGCGAAGCGGGCGAGCTCCAGCTCCCGCCGGCGTGAGGTGTTGCCACCGTCGAACAGCAGCTGATCGACATCGATCGTGGATTGCCAGCGCTCCTTTGGCAGATCGGGAAAGCTCGCGCCTGGCACGTTCAGGCGGGGACGGATGACATCGCTCTGATGCGTTGCCCATCCGTTCAGGCTCAGCTGCGGAAGCCGTTCGGACCCAATTGCCGATCTCCGGAGGTCACTGGCGCGGCGAAGCAGCTCGAACTGAGCCGTGCGAGGGTCCGCTCGTAGAGCCAACTCTTGAAGCTGGGCTATCTCGAGGGTGTCCTGTGCCCCTGCTGCCGTTGGCTCCACCGAGCCAATCACCAGAACGGTGAGGGCGAGCAAGCAGAATGTGCGTGTCACGGCCGAAGCCCCGCCAGGATGAGGTCCGGAAGGAGACGCTTTCGTTCCTCCATGAAAGCCGCCCAACCGGAGGGTTCTATCTCGAGCAGAACCGTCAAGGCTGGACGCAGCGCAAAGGGGAAAATCAAAAGGCTCATCAGATTGACGATGAACTGCTCGGCGCTGATCGGGCGCATCGTTCCGGCCTCCACCGCCTCGCCGATCTGCCGACGCAGCACCTCACGTGGGGGATGACCCCGCCGCTCGATCAGCGCGGTCAGACGCTGGGGCTCCGCGTGCATCTCGGACACCATGTAGCCGGCCAGGTATGGCCTGGTTGAGTGAAATTCGATTTGTACTCGCACGATCTCGCGAACCTTTTGCTCAATGGTGCGGGTTTCGTCGGCGAGGATGCCGAAGACCAGGGGCATGAGCCCCCCAAGGGCGCGCTCGAAGATGGCGTCGGCCAGGGCTGCCTTGGTGCCGAAGTAGTAGTGCACCAGCGCCTTGTTGACCCCGGCCTCGTCGGCGATTTCCTGAGTACGACTGCCTGCGGTGCCCTTGCGCAGGAAAACAGCGTGGGCCGCATCGAGGATGCGGTCACGGGTTTCCTGGTCAGCGGGCGATCTGTTCTCCGCCGGCGTGGTTGACCGTTTGGTTGAACTAAGTGGTTTAACCATAAGGTTAATATGTAAAACGAAAGCGGCCCCGTCAAGACGCCGGGGCCTAAGCTGTTTCGGTGCAGTATGGAAGTAGTTGTACCCTATGCGGTTACGGGTTCCACCAGTAAGACAATTTCACCATGAATATGTTGTCGGCACCGGCGTTGACCAGGCGGCTGAGCGCGCGGCTCGTGCGGAACGTCCCGATTGTTTCGTTGTCGGAGCGATTCTGAGTCCAGACCAGAAACAGGGTGGATCCGGGGGAGTACTCCCACCGAAGCACGGCGTTTCCGCGCAGGGATGCGAGGG
>DASPKB010000214.1:0-3807 GCA_035628315.1 Gemmatimonadales bacterium
AGCAGGCCCGGAGCGAGCACCGCCGGTTCAAGGCATTCCTCGCCGACAAGCGGCGCCAGGAAAAGATCCGCGATTCGTTGTTCGCCCAGATCACGGTGATCCGGAACGTGGACGGCGACCGCTACATCTGGCCGCATCTGCTCGACGAGATCACCAAGGCGCTGCCGGCCTACACCTGGCTGGTGGACCTCGGATACATCACACCGCCGCCACCACCGGCCCGGCCCGCCGGCGCTCCGGCCGCCCCCGCGGCAGACAGCCTGGTCCCGAAGCCGCCCCCGGTGGCCTTCCAGATCAACGGAAGGACGATCGACATCCAGGCGTATACCCGGTTCCTCCGCCAGCTCGAGGCCTCGCCCTGGATCGTGGATGTAACGCCGGTGTCGGCGCAGACAGTGGTGGAGAAGGAACGCCCGGTTACCGCGTTCACCATCCGTGCAACGTACAACAAGGCTGATTCCGCCTATATCCGCACGGCTCCCTTCAGCCAGTCGGTGAGGTAATCCATGGAGCTCTCCTCACAGAAGTCGACCCCGCTCCTCGCGCTCATGATGGCGCTGCTGGTCGGCTACATCGGGTACACCGGGGCCGTGATCGATGCGATGGGCTTCAAGGGACTGGCGGGACGCAAGGAACGGATTGTGGCGATACGGGACACGATCGCCCGGTTCGAGGCCGCCACCGACTCCGCCAAGAAGGAGTTGGCCCAGGGTACCGTCGCCGATGTCCGCAAGCGGCTGGAGACCTACCGCTCGAGCCTGGTGTTGTTGCGCCGGCTGGTGCCCGAGCGGAACGAGGTTCCCAATCTCCTGGACGACATTTCCACCCGCGGCAAGATCCGCGGCGTGACCCTGTCGCAGGTGGTGCCGCTGCCGGTCGAGCCCGGGCCGGCCCCGTTCAACACCTACAAGTACAACATGTCCGTGATCGGCAAGTACGATCAGATCGGACAATTCCTGGCCGATGTGGCCAGCCTGCAGCGCATCATCGTCCCGTACGACTTGGTCATCGGCGCGGCCAGCAGCAGCACGGCCCGGGTGCTGGGAGACAGCACCGACGCCATGCTCGAGGCCCGATTCCAGATCCGCACGTATGTGAAATCCCCCAGCCCGGAAGGAGAGGCCAGTGGCACGTAACGCCTTCGCGCTCGCTCTCCTGACCGCCATCGCGCTGGGAGGCTGCTCCACCATCAAGGGAGCGCTTCAGGGAGACAAGGAAGAGAAGGCGGCGGAAGCCAAGATCGCGGCTCTGCGCGCGCGTACCGACAGCCTGCGCAAGGCTCGCCGGCTGGCCGACTCGCTGGCCCAGGTGCGCTACACCGTCTGCGCCGACTCGGTGCGGGTCGAGCTGAACAAGCCGCCGGTGGTGACCAAGGCCAAGGCCAAGAAGAAAAGAAGGGCCGCCAAGTTCGTGCCCCCTTCGGAGCAGGTAATTGCCAGCAAGGTCCAGGCTGCGTGCGCCGACGCCGGCTCTGCGCCTCACACCACCGTGGCCACTGCCGATACGGCTGCGGCCTCCAAGGCTGCCGCCGACACTGCCAGGCCGAAGCCCCAGGCTGGCACCAAGTCTGACAGCGCGAGGGCACCCAGAGCTGCAGCGGCCGATTCAGCGCCCGCCTCCGCTCCGCCAGCTCCGGTCGCACCGACCCCGCTGCCCACAGTGGTGAGCGCGCCGGCTCCAATGGCGCAGGACAGCGCAGCCGCCGACTCGGCTCAGAAGCGGAACGAAATGGATCTGTCCCGGGAGACGTTCGCCTACTCCGGCGCGGCCCGGGACCCGTTCAACTCGCTCTTGAACATGGCCAAGGCCGGCCCGGAGCTCGCCGACCTTCAGCTGGTCGGCATCTACCAGAATCTGCGGGCACCGTCCGCCAGCATCGCGGTGTTCCGGGAAAAGGACGGAGGCAAGCGTCACAAGCTTCGGGCAGGAGACCAGGTCGGCCGTTCGCGGCTGGTGCAAATCCGCGATCGCGAGGCGGTGTTCATAGTCGAAGACTTCGGTTTTGAGCGGCAGGAAACCCTTTCTCTCCGGAAGCAGGAGGACGTAGCCCCATGACCCGATTCTATCGCCTGATGGTCGCCACCGCAGCGATCTTCGGAGTGACCTCCGCGGCCCACGCGGATGGCCCCGCGAGCGGAGAGGTCACGGGCGTCAGTGTCCAGCCTTCACCCGGACGCGCCGACGTCATCGTGAACGTGCGCGGCGCGGTCGAAGTCCGCGATTTCATGCTGGCCAACCCCAACCGGCTGGTGCTCGATGTCGTGGGCGCCAAGCTCAAGGGCAAGCCGGCCAACCTCTATGACGGAGTGAAGCGGGGCGGCGTCACCAACCTCCGCTACTCCCAGTTCCAGCCGAATGTCGTCCGGATCGTGCTGGAGCTCGACCGCGCCATGGACTACCACGTGGAGCGGGTGGCCGACGCGATCAAGGTGTCGTTCGGAACCGACCAGTCGTTCCTGGCCTGGTCGTCCAGCGATGTCCAGCACCCTCGGCGGGCGGCGGCATCGACCCGGGGCAGGCCCGAGGTCCAGCTTCCGGCCAGCCGTCTGGTTCGGGCCAACAACTATGAAGAGCCGCGCATCACCGTGGTCTGGGATCGCGCCAACATCAGCGACGTGGTCGCCGGCTTCGCCGCGTTCAGCGGCCGCACGATCATCCTGGGCAAGGACATCAAGGGTGAGGTAACGGCCGAGATCCGGAACCAGCCCTGGCCCCAGGCCTTCCAGGCCATTCTCGCGGCCCAGGGACTCTCGGCGCAGGAGATGGCGGGCGGGATCATCCGGGTGGACAATCCGGCGGCCCTGGCGACGATTGACTCACTGGAGCCGCTGGAGACCGCGATCGTCCGGATCAACTACGCCAAGGCTAAGGACCTCACCAAGAGCGTCGAAGGCGTCCTGACCAAGGGCCGCGGCAAAGTCATCGCCGACGAGAACTCCAACTCGCTGATCCTCACCGATACGCGCAGCCGGATCGGCAACGTCACCGAATTCGTCCAGGGCCTCGACATCCGGACCCCGCAGGTCTCCATCAAGGCCAAGCTGGTCTTCGTGGATCGGACCGACATCGAGGAGCTCGGCATCAAGTACGATCTGGGTAACAACAACCAGTTCTTCAACAAGCTGGTCCAGCGCTGCTGCGACCCCGCCACCGGGAAGCAGTACGCACCTGACGTCCAGGTGATCGACCTCGGCGGCAACTCAATCTCGGCTATCGGCAACGCCAGCGGCGTCGTGGCCCAGTCGGCCCTCGACCTGGTGTTCTCCACCGCGCTCGGTGGGTTCACGCTTACTTCATTCCTCAGCGCGGTCGAGCGGGCCGACCTCTCCGACATCCAGGCGGAGCCGGTCAT
The DNA here is from genome assembly GCA_035628315.1 of Gemmatimonadales bacterium. GTDB lineage: Bacteria > Gemmatimonadota > Gemmatimonadetes > Gemmatimonadales > GWC2-71-9 > CAVVWJ01. The sequence goes on from DASPKB010000214.1 coordinate 3,353, forward strand.
CACCACCCTCGACAACCGGAAGGCAGACATCCTGGTCGGTGAGGAAACCCCGGTCCGCGTGATCGACGCCGCAGGGGGCGGCGGTGGGACTGCCAAGGCCAACGTGACGTTCAAGGAAACCGGTATCCGGCTCACCGTCACACCGCACGTCACCAGCAACCGGCAGATCGCCATGGAGCTGCACACCGAGCGGTCGGCCCTTCTGCCGCTGGCGCAGACCGACCTCGGCTTCATCTTCCAGACTCAGCGGGCCGACAACCAGCTCCTGGTCAACGACGGTGAGACGGCGGTCATCGGCGGCCTCACCGTCACTGAAGTGAAGAGCGGGCGGACCGGCATTCCGCTCCTGTCCGGACTGCCGATCATCGGCAAGCTGTTCAGCTTCAGCACCTCGACGGAGAACCGGCGCGACCTGATCATCCTGGTGACGCCGCGGATCATAGACGATGGCGTCA
>DASPKB010000215.1:0-11262 GCA_035628315.1 Gemmatimonadales bacterium
CTAATACCGTACTCTTGCGAGGAACTTTATGCGTTTGGCATTCCTGTTGATCGCAGGTCTCACTCCAGCCCCGGTTTGGGGACAGGATTCGAACTCATTCAGCCGGCCCACCCGGGTGATCGAGTCCATACCTGGTCCCGAAAGCGTAGCAGTGGGCCCCGACGGTGCGTGGTACGTCAGCGCGTTCGGGGAGTTTGGCAAAGGAGCCGACGGTGCAGTGTACCGAGTGGACCCGGACAAGGGAGCTTCCGAGATCTACGCCGGCGGTCTGGAGGATCCCTGCGGCGTCCTCTTTGTCGGCTCCACCCTGTGGGTAGCGGACCGAAAAGGCGTCTATCGGGTCACCCGCGGCAAAGCGGAACTGGTTTACCCGGCCAAGGTCTTTCCCCGGGCGCTGCACTTCCTCAACGACCTGGCCGCAGGCCGGGGTGGCGAGCTGTACGTCAGCGATACGGGTGACTCGACCGCCGCCGGGCACGGAGCCGTGTTCCGGCTCTCCGCCGGTAAACGACCCACCCTCGTTCCCGGCAGCGACACGGTCCGGGCCCAATCAAGCGTCAACGGGCTTTTCGTGGCCGGCGGAGATTCCTTATATACGGTCGGCTACCGGACCGGCGTGCTCTCCGTAACCGACGGCAAGGGCTCCTGGCGCGAGCTGGCCCGCGGCCTCGGCGCTCCCGACGGGATCGACGCCGCCGGCCCCGGATCGCTGTACATCAGCGACAACGTGGGCGGAGACCTCTTCCTGGTCGACCGCACCCGCGGCGCCAGGCCGGTCAAGCTCGCGTCAGGGCTCAAGGCGCCGGCGGATCTGGTCGTGGACCACCGGCGGGGCTTACTTGTGGTGCCGGAGAATTCCGGCAACCGGTTGAGTATTTACCAGCTGAATCAGCACGCCGGACACTAGGCAGTCGGGCCTGGCGGAAGGAGCTCGAATGAGGTTTCTCGTATACGCCGCAGCCTTGGTTGCCATCAGCGCGTGCGGCCAGACGGACAGAAGCAATCAAGCGGCCGATGCGGCGGATACGGCGGCACGTACGAGCGGCAGCTCAGCCGCTGGTGACGCGGTGCGCCTCACGCTGCCACCCGGCTTCACCGCCACGGTTTTTGCCGAGAATCTGGGCGGCGCTCGGCACGCGGTCGCTGTCCCGAATGGCACTGTCTACGTCAACACCTGGCTCTCGCCCTACGACACCACTCGGCGGGTGCCGCCGGGCGGCTATGTGGTGGCGCTCCGGGACACGAACAGTGACGGAAAGGCAGACCTGATTCGGCGATTCGGGAGTACCAGAGCGTCAGGCAGCAGGGGAGGAACCGGCATAGCTATCCACGACCGGGAACTTTTTGTCGAAGCGGACAGCCAGATCGTCATGTACCAATTGCCCGAGACCGGTCTGATACCGACGGAGCCAACGATACCCATAATCACCGGCCTGCCTACGACCGGTGGTCATCCGATGCATCCAATCGCGGTGGACGCTCGCAACATCTACGTCAACATGGGCTCGGACACCAACGCCTGCCAGGAAAAGGACCGCGAGGCGGGGTCTCCCGGGCGGCGCCCTTGCCGTGAGCTACTCCAGCGGGCCGGAATCTGGCGCTTCGACAGGATGTACTCAGGGCCGGAGGAAGCAGCTCAGCGCTTCACGCAGTCGCGCCGGTTCGCCACCGGAATCCGAAACGCCGTCGGGCTCGCCATCGATCCTGCGGACGGCACTCTGTATGCGACCCAGCATGGGCGGGATCAGCTGGCCCAGAATTGGCCCAAGCTCTACAACTGGAAACAAAGCGCCGAGCTGCCGTCAGAGGAGCTGATCCGGGTGGAACGCGGAGGAGACTACGGCTGGCCCTATTGCTATCACGACCCAACCCTCAACAAGCTGGTGCTGGCTCCCGAGTATGGCGGAGACGGGAAGAAGGTCGGTGAGTGCGCTGAGAAGCGCGGGCCGGTAGCGGCATTTCCGGCGCACTGGGCACCCAATGCACTGGTTTTCTATACCGGCACCACGTTTCCGGAGCAGTATCGGGGAGGGACCTTCATTGCCTTCCACGGCTCCTGGAACCGATCGCCGGAGCCCCAGGCCGGTTACAACGTAGTCTTCCAGCCGATGGCGAACGGCAAGCCAACGGGCCCATACCAGGTCTTTGCCGATGGGTTCGCGGGCAGGCAGAAGGAGCCGGGAATGGCCACGCACCGGCCGGCGGGTCTGGCTGTAGGACCCGACGGGTCACTGTACATCACCGATGACCAGGCGGGCACGATCTGGCGGGTGACCTACAACCGGTGACACCTGAAGCAGCTATCGTGGTGCGATCCTTGATATTGCCCGACTGAGCTCAGGTCATTTCACAAGTACAACGCAAATGAAAAACCCCGGCCAAAGCTTCGGTCGGGGTTTTTCATTCTTGCGCCACGTCTCTAAGCAGCCGGTGTCAGCTTCTTCTGGAGCGCCATCGCCTGGTCGAGGTGCTTCCGTATGACCGGAATGGCCCTCTCGATCAAGCTCCGGAGCTCAGCTGTCTGCGTGGAAACGCGAGCCTGGTTCGCCAGGTCGAGGACGGCCTGGTGAATAGTCACTTCATTATCGATATAGGTCCGATCGAAATCGGGACCTTTCGGTGTGGTCTGCAAAGCCTTCATCTCGCTCGCGACATATGGGGCGAGCGGGTCCCTCTCCGGCGGCTTCGGGGTGACGCCGAGCTTCTTGGCAAGTTGCTGCCCCTCCAGGCGGAGCGCATGATGCTCGGTCATCATCATCCGCGCGTACGCCTTCACGTCGGCCGCGGTGGCCTTGCGCGATGCAACTGCTCCACCGGCGCTGTCTGCCCGATTCGCGGCATCGAGGAGCGCCACGATATTCGCGTCGGTGAGCCCACCCTGCGGGGTGGCCGCGGGTGCGCCGGTGGTGGCTGAAGCTCCCGTGTCCGCCGAAGTGTCGGCTGACGCAGCGGTGCCCTGGTCCCGCGCAACATTGCGGTCGGCGCTCTCACAGGCAGCTACCAGAGTTGCGAATACAAACCCGATCGGCAGCGCAACACGCATCCGCATCACTCCTTCCTTTCGCATACGAGCCTCCTCCCCCGGTGTGGTGAACCTACGAGTTCTACACGCTGGTCCGCGCCTCAGATGTGACCGCCATCACCCCCTCCGGCTTCAGTTCCGGCCCGCCGCTTCCGATACCAGAAGAGACCCTGATGGGTATGTGGCCTTTGCGGAGACAAGATGCGGCTCAGGTTGGCTCCCCGAAATCTCCTCCAGACTGCGGGCTTGGTCCTGGCACTCACCGGCTGCGGGTTCGATCCGGAGGGCGACGTGCCCATGGAGCCACCCCCGGTCTATCGTGAGTGGTGGGAGAAGACGCAGGCCTGCTCCGGGTTGAAGGGAGACTTCGATCGGGTGCGCTGGTCCGTCATCGAGGGTGCCAGCTTTCCCTGTTCCAGCGGCCAGTGCGCCGGACACTGGAGAACCGACCATCACATCTTCCTGGCGGGTGACTGGGTAATGGACGAGATGGTGGTGCGGCACGAGATGCTGCACGACATGATCGGCCGCCCGGGCCATCCCACACCGCCGTTCGGGCAGGGCTGCCCGCTTACCTGGGAGACGTGGAAGGGGGGTGAGGGCGAGCTCGTAGTCGGCCGTCACGGCGCCGCCCGTCCGCCGCAGATCGACTAGCTCGGGCCCCGCTCGAGGTTCCGGGTTACTGCGTTCGAGACGGAATCAGCCCGCGCAGCCAGCTCACTTTGTCCCGCCGCCGCAAACGACTTCGCCGCACCGCCATACACAACGGAGTACAGCTGAAGGATGGAGCCTGAGGGCGGATCCACCCAGCCTCGGGGACGCTGCCGCGCCGCGGACTGCCAGTGGTACACATCCCACAGCAGCTTCTGGGTTCGCGGCAGGTCGAGATATCCGAGACTCTGATTGAGTACGATGGAGTCATTGGGGACCACCGGCTTGGGCATCAGCTTGCGAACAAACCCCTGGGATACCAGGTAAGGACTCAGGCCCAATGTCTGATCGGGGTACCCGCCGTCACTCCAGCTGAAGAACACGGGTCGCTTCCCCAGATTGTCACGGATCAGGAAAATCGTCGCGAGGTCCTGAAGCATCAGGACATCCTGCCCGAAGCTGATCTTCAAGCTGTCGAACGCTACGCCCCCCTGCTCGGGAACTCGCATCGCCTCGGGCAAGCTGTCCAGCTGTGACTCGGTGAGACTGAAAACCGGCTCGGTCGGCTGGCGCCAGGTGATGAGCCCGTTCGCTGTCGCTGAGTCTGTGAGCGGCACACCGGATTCCGCCGGCCGGGGCTTCCACAGGGCGGCGGCTTTGGCGGCCTCGAAGGGTGGGGTGGGCCTCCGGCGCAACTGGCGGAGATGCCACCGGGTGTTCATCAGCGACAGATTTGCGAGAGTGACGTCCCGCCGGATCCCCTCGACTTCCTGTGCGTACCACAACGGAAATGTGTCGTTGTCACCCGCAGTAATCAGGATTCCGTAGGGTTCGACCGACTGCAGGATGTCGTGGGCAAAGTCTCGCGGCGTGGTTTCGTCCGCGCGGCTGGCCGTAATCCGATTCCCCAACAGCGGAATGAAGGCCAGGGCGAGTAGCGGACTGGCCGCCGCCCACCTGCTCGCAGGCGTGCCCCGATGGCGCAGGAACTCCACCGTCGTGCGCATCAGCGCCCCGAACCCGAGCGCCACAAAGGTACCGTACACCGCGAACGAGCCGATGAAGAAGTAGTCGCGCTCGCGCACCTCACGGGGAAGCGACGGCTCCTCCGGATACTGGGAGTAGCCGTACTTGAAATTCATGTAGAATACGAGTCCGACCGAGAGCGTGGCCAGCAACGCGAGCGCCGCGACGCCGGCGCGGCGGTCACGCTTCCACAGCTCCCACAAGCCGATCAATCCGAGCACCGTGAACAGGCCGGTAGCGGCCGCGCCGAGCCGGCCCCAGTCGCGGGCAAACTGCCAGGAGAAGTACTGCCAGAAGTTCGCCAGCTGCGCGGTGAAGGTGGCCTGGCGCTCCGTGAGCCCCGGCTTGCCGTACTGCACCCGGTTCAGCACGTCTTGCAGCGCCTGGCTCAGGAATCCCACCGGCTCCCCTTCGTTGATCGGAGGGAACTGGGCGGCCCGCATCGGGAGCCAGAAGTAGTTGAGCGAGATCCCGACGACTACCGCGACCAGCCCCAGATACACCAGCGGGTCTCGCGGCGTCTTCCAGAGCGCGAAGCCGAGGACGATCACGCTGGTCAGCAGCAGGATGCCGCCGACAACACCCCCCTGCAGCATGGCGATCCAGTCTCCGGTCAGCGCCAGCAGCAGGGCGTAGAAGGTCACGATGGCCCAGGGACGCAGCACGGTGCGCCAGTCGGTCCACAGCACGTAGACCGCCAGAGCGGGCAGCGCCAGCACACCCATCAGGTGATTGGTGGAAGTGAGGGCCAGTACGTACGCGATCAGCACCAGCCAACGGTCCCGGTGGGTGCCGGGCTCGTCATCGCCCCAGCGTACCACCAGCCACATCACCAGTGCGATTGATAGCAGGGAGAGGGTGTACACCTTCTCGTTCACGGTAGACTGGTTCCACACCGTCCAGGAAGTCGCACCCACCAGCACTCCGGCGAAGGCGGCACCGTAGCGCGCCCACCGGTGGGCGACGATGCCTCTCAGCCACCGCTCCGCAACCAGAAACCAGAGGCCCGCGGAAGCCGCGCTGGTGACCGCCGCAAACAGGTTGATCCGCACGGCGTAGGACTCGGCGACGGGCAACAACCCGAAGGTGTGCGCCATTATCACGAACAGGGGATTGCCGGGAGGGTGGGGGATGCCCAGTACCTTGGCGGCGGCGATGTACTCGGAGGTGTCCCAGAACGCGGTCGTCGGGGCGAGGGTCGCAAGGTAGATAAGGAAGACAATCAGCGCAGCCAGGGCGGCCCAGAGATACGGCGGCTTCTCGGACTCAGCGGTCATGTGAAGGACGTGTCCTCGTCTAGTGTCTGAACTGTCTGCGCCCGGTGACTACCATGGCGAGGCCGAGCCGGTCCGCGGCCGCGACCACCTCCCCGTCGCGCACCGAGCCGCCGGGTTGGATGATGGCCGTGATGCCGGCCTCCGCCGCGATCTCGATGCTGTCGGGGAACGGAAAGAAGGCATCCGAGGCCATGACGCTGCCGCCAGGATCGTGTTTCTGCTGTCGCGCCTTGTGCACCGCGAGAAAAACGCTGTCTACCCGGCTCATCTGGCCGGCTCCGATACCAATGGCCATTTCGTCCCGGGCCAGGAGGATGGCGTTGGACTTGACCGCTGCCACTCCGGCCCAGCCGAACCGCAGATCATTCCATTGCGATTCACTGGGTTGCCGTTTCGTCGCAACGGTCCAGCCTTGCTCGCCCGGGTCGAACACGAATTGGTCCTGAACCAGGAACCCGCCCCGAACTCGCTTAAAATCGAGCGATCCCGACCCTCCGCTCACCGGCAGCTCGACTACACGCAACTGTTTCTTGCCGGCGAACTGCTCCAGCGCGTCGGCGTGAAACGACGGCGCGACTACTACCTCCACGAACAGGTCACTCATCGCCTCGGCGGTGGCGCGGTCGACCACTGTGTTGAACCCGACCACCGAGCCGAACGCCGACACCGGATCCGTTGCCCGTGCCTTCCGGAAGGCCTCTACCGCCGAAGGGGCCACCGCGAGGCCACAGGGCGTGGTGTGCTTGATGACGGCGCAGGCCGGACGGTTGGCCCAAGATGCCACGGTAGCCATCGCCGCGTCGATATCCAGCAGATTGTTGAACGACAACTCCTTGCCCTGCCGCTGGACCAGATCCCGCATCCCGCGAGGCTCCTCGGTCACGTACAAGGCCGCGCGCTGGCCCGGATTCTCTCCGTACCGCAGCGCCTGGGCCCGCTCCATCGCGATGCCGAGCCGGCTGGGTAAGCCCTCGGTCGGAGGAGTGAGATAGGCCGCGATGGCAGCGTCGTAGTCTGCCGTATGGGCGAAAACCTTGGCGGCGAATTCCCGGCGGGTTTCTCCGTCTATCTCTCCCTGACGTAGCAGGTCGAGCACCACGCTGTAGTCCGTGGGATCAACCACCGGGAGCACCGATTCGTGGTTCTTGGCTGCGGAGCGGAGCATCGACGGGCCGCCCACGTCGATGTTCTCCAGCGCGTCTTCCAGCGACGTGTCTTTTCGCGCGATCGTCAGCTGAAAGGGATAGAGATTCACCGCGACCAAATCGATCGGTGCGATGCCGTGAGCCTTCAGGGCGGCGACGTGCTCCGGTAAATCGCGCCGAGCGAGAAGCGCGCCGTGGATCACCGGGTGCAGAGTTTTCACCCGGCCATCGAGCAGCTCGGGAAACCCGGTGAGCTGTTGGACCTCGAGCACCGGAATGTTGGCGGCGCGAAGCGCGGCGGCGGTTCCACCGGTGGAGATGACCTCCCAGCCGAGGTCCACCAGCCCCCGGGCAAAAGCGACGACGCCGCGTTTGTCGCTGACGGAGATGAGCGCGCGAGGCATTATTGAGCCCGGCCCTCATGGGCTGGGCGGCCCTCATGGGCTGGGTAGTCGCGAGCCGCGAGTTGCGAGTCGAAAGCCACGGGCCGGCCGGCCCTGGCTGCCGCAAGCACCACGGCCGGAAGCAGCTCGTGCTCCACAGCGAGAACCCGTTTCGCCAGGAGGTCCGGTGTGTCACCGGGGAGAACGGGAACCCGTGCCTGCGCCAGCGTTGCTCCATGGTCGTAGACTTCGTCCACCAGGTGTACGGTAGCGCCGGTCTCCTGCACGCCGCTGGCCAACACCGCCTCGTGCACCCTGCGGCCATACATGCCCTTGCCTCCGAATTCCGGCAGCAGTGCTGGATGTACGTTGAGGATCCGTCCGCGATATGCAGCAATCACGTTTGGCGGGACCAGCTTCAAATAGCCTGCGAGCACAACGAGGTCCACGGCATACCTCTTCAACAGTGCAACCCAGCTGGCCCCATCACCTGGATCGGGCAGCACCTCGGTGGGCACCTGCCACTGCCGAGCCCGTTCCAGTGCGCCCGCGTCGGCCCGGTCGCTCACAACCACCACAATCCTCGCTTCGTCGCGCCCGAGCAGAGCCCGGTGCAGAGCCTCCAGATTGCTGCCGCGACCCGACACAGCCACGGCTATCCGCATGGTCATGGGCGGGAAGGTAATGGGCCGGGAGAGCCGTGAGCTAGGACTCTTGCAGGATGCGCTCGACCGCCGCCGGGAGGTCTCGCACAGGAATCGCGCGGTGAGCTTCTGAGTCCATGATCTCACTGCCATCCGAGTCACCGAGGACCAGGATGCCTCGGCCGCCGAACGCCGCCGCGGGAAGCACGTCGCGAGCCCGGTCTCCCACCCACCAGCTGCCGGCGAGATCGAGGTTGAACCGTTCGGCGGCCTGCCGATAGAGGAGGGTCCCGGGTTTTCGGCACTCGCAGGCGCCAGTAATCTCGGGCAGATGGGGACAGTAGTAGTGCGCATCGATCCGGGCGCCCGCAGCGGCCAGCAGCTCGTCTAGCCGCTGCTCGGTTGCGTGGTATTCATCCTCTGACAAGAGGCCGCGGGAAATGCCGGACTGGTTGGTTACCACGACGACCGGATATCCGAGCGCGTTGATCCTGGCGATGGCCTGTGCCGCACCGGGCAACAAGCGAATTCGAGCCGGGTCCTTGAGGTATCCGGTGTCTTCGATGATCGTGCCGTCGCGATCCAGAAATACGGCCGGGCGCTTCGGCTGAGTCTGCGGCCCGCTGCGAGCCGGCCGGCTCACGACAGGAGCGCCGACTCTACCGCTCGAGCCACCAGCGGGAGAGAGTCCTCCGGCAACGTACGCGGGTCCAGCAACACGCGATTATCGGCGACCCGGGCGATCACCGCGGGCCGGCCCAGCCGCAGGCGAAGCGCCAGACCGTCAGGTCCGAGCGAGCCGGCATCCAGAGCCACCAGCGTCGTCGGTAGTACCGCACCCGGAAATGCTCCTCCTCCAACTGCCGACTCTCCCTGCACTATGGCTGGGTGCAGTGCTGGGGGGCAGAGGGATGCGAGCCGCGTTGCCCGGTGGGCGAGCTCATCGGCTCCCAGCGTAAGCATGGCCAGGACCGGAACACTGCGAACTGCATCGGCGGGATCCTGGTACAGCGCCAGCGTGGCGGCCATTCCTGCCAGCGTGAGTTTGTCGGCTCGGAGTGCCCGGGCCAGAGGATTCTTCCGGCATCGAGCTACCAGGGCTTCGTTCCCGATCAGACACCCTGCCTGGGGACCACCGAGCAGCTTGTCTCCGCTGAACAGAATGAGACTGGCACCGGCTGCAACCGCATCGGCAATCCTCGGCTCACCGGTGAGGCCCCAGGGTGCCAGGTCCGCGAGCAAACCGCTCCCGATGTCGTACAGGTAGGGAATACCAGCATCGTTCGCTAGCGCGGCGAGCTGCGCCGGATCGGGTGAGCTCACGAATCCGCGCTGCTCGAAGTTGGACCGGTGCACCGTAAGGATGGCAGCGGCGCCTTCGAGCCCGTGCCGGTAATCGTCGAGGTGGGTACGGTTCGTGGTCCCGACCTCCCGGAGCCGGGCGCCACTCTTGAGCAGGATGTCCGGGATGCGGAAGGAGCCGCCGATCTCGATCAGCTCGCCGCGGGAGATCAGCACGTCGCCCCCCTCGGCCACTGCGTTCAGCGCCAGCACCAGCGCCCCGGCGGCGTTGTTGACGATGAGCCCGTCCTCGGCGCCGGTCACGGTGCGCAGCAGCCCGCGGCAGTGATCGCTCCGGCTGCCCCGGGCACCCGAAGGGAGATCCAGCTCCAGGTTGCTGTACCCGCCGGCAACCGTTGCCATGGCCTCGATGGCAGCAGGCGCGAGTGGCGCGCGCCCGAGGTTCGTATGCAGGACCACTCCGGTAGCGTTCAACACCGGGAGCAGGCCGGGCTCCGTTCGCTGGCTCAGCCGCTCGCGGATATCCTCTTCCCAGTGTTCCGGCGGCCCGGCCCGGCGGGTGCGAGCCGCTTCGAGCGACTCACGGACTGCCGCCACCACGGCCGCTCGCGGCGCCGAGTGCAGCAGCTGCTGAATCGCCGGCTGGTTCAGCAGCCGGTCGACTGACGGTAGTTGTCGTCGCCGGTCGTTCATCGCCGGGGCGGGGTGGCTGGCTGGCGTGGCGGCGTCCGCGCGCGCGTCGTGTCTCGTCGGCCGGCGGCCCGAGCCGTGTCACGCGCGGTCGGTTTAGGCCGTTCCGGCACTGCGATGACGCCAACCGCAGTGCCCGCGGCACCCGTCACATTGCGAACTCCCCGAATCTCGACCACGAGACGTGCGCCAGGCGCCCATGGGCGAGGTACCCGGAGGACCAGCCGCTCGAACAGAGCCGGCCGCCCCGTCAGGGTCTCGCCGGCTTCAGGCCGCTCGGGTTGGCGCCGCTGCGGCCGCCGGGGAGCGGGAGCGGAATCTGCCGCCTCCGAGGTATCCGCGGCGGCGGTATCCGCCGCGGCCCGCGTCGTGCGGCGATTCAGGCTGTCGTCCACCGGCTTCGGCAGGATGGAGGCAACTGCCACCGGAACGGAGTCAGGCAGGAGCCGCAGCCGAACGTCCCCGGTGGAGAGCCGCTGCCTTGGGTCCAGCTTCTGGGTAAAAGTGAGAGTGGCGGATACGCTGTCGTCGGCGGTGGCAGTCTGGATTCGGGGTGGGACGGTATCGTGTACAAAGGCCCAGAGCTCTCCTACTTCGGAACGGCCTGCTGCTACTCGGGCACTACCAAAGGCCTCACGCGGGTCCTGAACAAAATTCTTATTCTGGTCCAGGACGCCGCTGACCAGGTATTCGCCGGTGGGGAGCGGGCCCAGTGAGAAGCGTCCGCTGGAGTCGGCCACGCCCCGGTAGGGCAGGCTGTCGGGCAGGAGACTGGCGACCACCAGCGCGGCTGGTGCCGGACGGCTGGTGGACCAATCCACTACCCGCCCCTGCAACGTGTTCTGCGGCCGGGGAGCCCCGGTGCTGAAGGTGAGCACCGCACCTTCGTCGCTGGGGTTGTTCCTGAGATCGGTAACACCCGGAAGCAGTTGAACCCGATAGATCCGGTTGGGGCGCCAGCCTTCCCTCGGCTTCACGGTGATCCTGCTGCGGCGCCAGCTTACTTCCGGCACCTGGGTGGTGGGCGAGAGGATTACCAGCTTCTCCAGCCCTCCGGTACCCTGTCCCTGGTTTGGGGTACCACCTTCGGACACTACCTCGTCGAACTGGAACTCGACGTCG
>DASPKB010000216.1:0-6767 GCA_035628315.1 Gemmatimonadales bacterium
CACGCCCAGCTCGTCCGCGAGCGCGGCCAGGAGCCGCGTCTCGGCCTGATCCACCTCCGCGTCCCGCAGGGTGCGGTCCGGGGCCCGGAACACCAGCCGGAACGCGACGCTCCGCACCCCGGCGGGCAGCTCGGGACCGCGGTAGTCGCTCTCCACCTCCACCCGTTCGAGCAGCGCGCCGCCCGCACGGCGGAGAACGGTCTCGACCCGCCCCGCGCTCACCCCCTCCGGCAGCAACAGCGCGAGCACCCGTTCGGACGCGGGCGTCGCAGGCAGCGCGGTGAACTGGGGCGGCCGGCGGGGCGCGGGATCGAGCACCAGCTCGAACCCGAAGAGCGGGTCGGCCCAGGGTGGTGCGTCGGCCTCGAGCTTTGCGGCATGGCCTACCACCCGGCCCCGGGCATCGCGTGCGATCCACTGAGACCCTTCAACCTGCACCGCGCCTCCAGGAACCGCCAGAGCAACCGCGGCTTCGAAATGGCCCTTCAAATCCCAGAGATCTATCCGGCCTTCACCCGTACCGCTCCAGTGGGACGGTTCCCGCCGGCCCGTCATGACGGCGGCAACATGACGTTCTTCCAGCGGCCGCTGACCCTCAGCCGCCGCAGTGAACACGGTACCTAACTCAAAGAGGCGAACATCCGATACATGTTGTGACCAGTTCCGCTCAACCAGCGCGACCAGGCCGGGCAGAAGTCGCCGCCTCAAGTATCCCTCGGTGCTGGAGAGCGGGTTGGCGAGCCGGACGGACTCAGATCCGTCCTGACGCGCCAGCGGGAGCGGTAGAACCTCGAGGAGCCCCTGCCGCGCCAGACCGGCGCGGACCTCCGCGGTGGCACGCTCGATAGGTGCATCCGCTAGCTGGCTCGGACGAAAGGCCCGCAGATCGGAGGGGAAGTGCTGATAACCGTGGAGCCGCGCAACTTCCTCGACCAGATCGATCTCGCGAACCAGGTCCGGACGCCAGCTTGGGGCCTCCACGGCCATCCGCTCATCCTCCGGCTTCGGCACGACCGTAGCGCCGATCGCGACGAGATATTGCTCGATCGCATGGCCCGGCAGGTCGACGCCGAGCACCTGGCTTACCCGCGAGGGCCGGAGAAATATTCGGGCAGGGTTGCCGGGACCCGGGCCGGTGTCGACCGGTGCCTCGACCAGCTGACCACCAGCGGTTGCGCCGATGATTTCGATGCAGCGGCGCAACGCTTCTACCCCACCCCACCGATCTATGCCCCGCTCGAACCGATAACTCGCCTCGGTGGAAAGACCGAGAGCGCGCCGGGTACGGCGGACCAGTGCGGGCGTGAAATAGGCGCATTCCAGGAAAATGTCTGACGTGTCACCGGTGACTTCGGTGGCAGCACCACCCATCACTCCCGCCACCCCGATGGGGCCGGCATCGTCGGCGATAATCGTCATGTCCGCCGTAAGAGCCCGGCTGACGCCATCCAGCGTGGTGATGGTCTCGCCGGAGCGGGCCTTCCGGGCAACGACACTCGGTCCGGTCAGTTTGGCCAGGTCATAGGCGTGGGTGGGCTGGTTCAGCTCGAGCATGACGTAGTTGGTTGCGTCAACCACGTTGTTGATTGACCGTACTCCGACTGCCTCCAAGCGACCGGCAAGCCATGACGGCGAAGGTGCGATCCGGACGCCCCGCAACACTGCCCCGAGCAGCCGGGGGCACCCTTCCTCGTCCTCGGTGCCCGCCCGCACTCCGCCGACAACCCCTACGTGCCCCGCCCGCCGCACCGGCGGCACGTCTAGCAGGGTTCCGGGCAGCGGCGGCAGCCGGAAGGGTACCCCGTAAGACGCGGCCAATTCCCGGGCGACTCCCTTGTGGCCCAGAAGATCGGGACGGTTGGGGCCAACATCGATTACCAGCCGGTGGTCAGCGAGCGGCAGTGCTTCCAGCAACGGGGTTCCGGGTGGCGCATCCGTCTGTAGCTCCCACAGGCCTTCTCCATCCTGGCCCAGCCCAAGCTCCCGGGCGGAGCAGAGCATGCCTTGCGACTTCTCGCCTCGAAGCTTCCGCTCCTCGATGCGAAGCCCGCCAGGCAGGGTGGCGCCAACTGGGGCAAAGGGATACTTCCGCCCCGCGGTAACATTGGATGCCCCGCATACCACGTTCTGCCGTTCCGCTGCGCCGCCATTTACAACGCAGAGACGAAGCCGATCGGCATTGGGATGCGGACGCACTTCCTCCACGGTGGCCACCAGGATGTCGCTGAGATCAGCATGCAGCGGCTCCACCGCATCCACCGGCGCACCGAGCAGGGTGAGCCGCTCGCCCAGGTCCCGCACCTCGAGGGGGCGGCGCAGGAATTCCTCCAGCCATCGACGGGAGACGTTCATGGAATGAACTGCTCCAGAAACCGCATGTCTCCGTCGTACAGCAACCGGATATCCGGAATGCCGTAGCGGAGCATGGTGATCCGGTGGGGTCCCATACCAAATGCCCAGCCGGTATACCGCTCGGGATCAACTCCGGTGTGCTCGAACACCGCCGGATGCACCATCCCGCAACCGAGAATCTCCATCCACCCGGTCCCCTTGCAGGCGGGGCATCCGGAGCCGTGGCAGAGCTGACACTCCACGTCCATCTCGGCGGATGGCTCCGTGAATGGAAAGAACGAGGGCCGAAAACGCACTTTTGTCGTGGGCGTGAAGAACTGATGCGCGAAGTGCACCAGCGTAGCCTTGAGATCCACGAAAGAGATGCCCTCGTCCACCGCTAATCCCTCGATCTGGGAGAATACCGGGGCGTGAGAGGGGTCGAACGGATCGTTGCGGTACACCATCCCGGGTATCACCACCCGCACCGGCGGAGGGGACTCCAGCAATGTGCGAATCTGTACCGGCGACGTGTGGGTACGGAGCAGCAGCCTGCCGCCCTGGTCTCCGGCCAGCGGCGGAGCGTCGACATACAGTGTGTCGTGCATGTCCATGGCCGGATGGTTCGGCGGAAAATTGAGGGCGAGGAAGTTGTGCCACTCGCTCTCGACTTCGGGGCCCACCGCAACGGTGAATCCGAGGCCGCGGAAGATCTCGACGATCTCCGAGATCACTCTCGTAACCGGATGCTCGGCCCCGATCCAGCGGCGCCGCGCCGGCATGGTGAGGTCCAGGGCCGCCTGCTCCCGGGCTCGGCGCTCGATCTCCAGCGCCTCGCTGCGCCGGGCGAAGGCCTGCTCGAACTGGACCTTGAGCTGGTTTACGGCAGCGCCGTATCCTCTCCGCTCCTCTGGCGGACGGGTCGGGACCGAACGAAGTGCCTGGGTCAGCTCTCCGCTCTTCCTTCCCAAGACCGCCACGATTTCGGAGGCGAGCGCATCGGCGCTCAGGCCAGGTATGGCCTGGAGCCGGGGAATCAGCGCGTCGAGCTCGGGGTATCCGGTTGGATCAGACATGCGATGCTTCTCTTGATATTACACGATGGGGCCGCCCGCCCAGCGCGAACGGCCCCATGCAGGCTCATCCTGGTTGTCTCAGACGGAGTGTCGCTGCTTACTCGCGATCCGCGCCCTTGGCCATTTCGGCGATCCGGGCAAACGCTGCCTCATCGTGCACCGCGAGATCGGCCAATACTTTGCGATTGATGTCGACGCCGGCTTTTCTGAGGCCCGCCATAAATCGGCTGTAGCTCATGCCCTGACCCCGGGCGGCAGCATTGATCCGGGTGATCCAGAGGGCCCGAAACTCGCTTTTCTTCTTGCGCCGATCGCGGTACGCATAACGCATGGCCCGCTCGGCGGTCTCCTTGGCCGATTTGTACAGTTTGCTGCGGCCGCCCCGGGCACCCTTGGCGGCCTCCATGATTTTCTTTTTTCGGGCGTGATGGGCAACGCCGTTCTTGACGCGCGGCATGGAAAATCCTCAGGCCTGAAGGAGACGGCTGACGCGGGGAAAGTCGGCGGAGCTTACGAGGTCGCCCTTCTTCAGCCGATTCTTCCGCTTGCGTGTCTTCTTGGTCAGAATGTGCGAGTGGTTCGCGTGCCAGCGCTTAAGCTTGCCACTACCCGTGGTCTTGAAGCGCTTCATCGCCGCCCGCTTGGTCTTTTGTTTCGGCATATCTCTTTCTCTTCGTCCTCTCCGTCGGGCCCGGTTAGGGCCGGGCTCATTTGGGCGCGATTACCATCGTCATGTTGCGGCCCTCGAGCTTGGCCTCCGACTCGATCTTCCCTACGTCGGCCAGACTCGCCGCCACCCGGTCGAGCACCGCCTTACCCAGCTCCAGGTGGGCCATTTGCCGCCCCCGGAACATCATCGTCACCTTCACCTTGTTGCCGTCACCCAGGAACTCTCGGGCGTGCCGGGTTTTGAAGTCGAAATCGTGGTCGTCGATTCCCGGACGGTACTTCACTTCCTTCAACTGAATGACATGCTGCTTCTTCTTTGCCGCGCGCGCCGCCTTGGCTTCCTCGAACTTGTACTTCCCGTAATCCATGATCTTGACCACGGGGGGCCGGGCAGTGGGGGCCACTTCCACCAGATCCAATCCACGCTCCATCGCGGCCGCCAAGGCCTCCTCGATCGGCAGGACCCCGAGCTGCTCACCGGCGGCGGTAATGACCCGCACGGGGCTGATCCGGATCATGCGATTGACGCGGATTCGCTTTTCACGATCGTTTGTGGCCAGTTCGTGCCTCCAGGCTGAGAAAGAAAAAGGGCACCCGGTGATCACCGGGCGCCCACGACCCAAGAACGGGGCTGCCGATCAGCCCAACGCTCGAAGCCAGGACCCGGTTGCGCTGCGGCATCGGGCCGGCAGGCTGAGGGTGGGGGAAAGAATCCCCGCTTGACAGGCCGGGAAGCTAGTGGCGCTCCAAAGGAGTGTCAACGGGATAAGGGCCCGGTGACCGGCTCCGGAGCATAGGCCATACTCTGAAGGCTCACCACCTTACCTTCCTGCACCGGCACGCCGGAGATAATTCCGGGATCATGCTCGAAGACGATGCGCCAGCCGCGAGCAACCGCATCGCCGAGCAGGGCGCGTTTGCTCTCCAGCGTCCGAAGCGGCTCGAGGTCATAGCCCATGATCCAGGGCAGCGGCAGATGTGACGCGGTAGGAAACAGATCCCCAACGAATGCAGCAGTCTCTCCGCCGTCCTGAACCAGCACGGCCTGGTGGAAGGGGACGTGCCCCGGGGTCAGCCGCACTGAGATACCGGGCAGGATCTCGCTGTCACCTTCCACCAGCTTCCAGCGGTCGGCCGCAGCGACCGGCTCGAAATTATGCGGCAGGTAGCTGGCGCGGGTGCGCTCATTGGTGTGGCGGGCAAACTCCAGCTCACCGCGCTGCACCACATAGGTGGCGTTGGGAAATGTGGGGCGAATGTGCCGCCGCGGATCGTTCTCCAGATCGGGATCCATGGTGGTGTTGCCACCGGCGTGGTCGAAATGCAGATGGGTGTTGATGACCCACCGGACATCACGTGGCAGGAAGCCGGCAGACGCCAGCGCGTCCTCCAGCTGGGTCGCTCCTTCCAGTCCCTGATTCTCCACGCCGTAAATGTCGAGGAACTTGGCATCCTCCTTGTTGCCGAGCGCCGTGTCGATCAACACCAGGCCGTCGGAATGCTCCACCAGCAGGCAGCGCATGGCCAGCGGAATGCGGTTCCGGTCGTCCGGCTCGATCCGGGTTCTCCATAGTGTCCGTGGCACTACCCCGAACATCGCGCCGCCGTCCAGCCGTTGTCGCCCGCCTTCCAGAGTGTGGCACCGAAGCCGGCCAACCATGAAGGAATGCTGCAGGGTCATTGAAGCTCCTCGGGGCAGGAGTCCTCGCGCGGTTCGGTCGGCATGGCCTGACGCTTCCGGCGGCGCCGCCGGGCGCGCCTCGATTCGAGAGACGCCAGATCCTGAAGCGTGCGCGCTCCTTCCTGCCGAGCCAGCACCAGCAGCCGGGCGAGCAGCTCAGCCGTGACCAGAGCATCGCCACCGGCGCGATGGCGTGCCTTGTTATGAAAGCCGAAGAATCGGCACAGGTTATCGAGTCCGCAGGACCGGACTCCTCGGACCAGCCGGCGCGCCAGCCGCACAGTGCAGAGCCGGGTGCCGTCGAGGGTGAGGTCGCGTGAGCGACGCAGCTCGGCACTGAGGAAATTCCAGTCGAATCGCGCGTTGTGAGCCACGAAGATGCGGCCCGACAGGACAGCCAGCAGCCGCTCGGCGAGATCGGCAAACCGGGGCGCGTGCCGGACCATCTCATCGGTGATGTTGGTGACGGCGCAAACAGCGCGCGGAATCGGACGCTCGGGATTCACCAGCGACTCGAACACGATCTCTCGGCGGCCGCCGTGTACCACCGCGACCGCTACCTCGGTGATCCGGTCGCCAAAACCTGCCCGCGCGCCGGTGGTTTCCACGTCGACCACAGCGAAGGCGCAGTCCTCCAGCAACGGTGATCCCTGCGCTTCGGGCACCATGGCCCAGCGCCCGTCCTCCAGAAGCCGTACCCGCGGATCGGCGCCGAGCAGTGCGAAGGCGACCCGGTCGCAGATAGCGGCCGGAGCGCCGAAAAGGCCCAGAATTTCATGGCAGAGGGTTGCTGGGGCGCGGGGGCCGTTGCGCAGCTGGATCAGCACCCGCTCCAGGAGAGTGCTGTCCGGATAAGCAGAGGTACCGATCACGCCGGAGCCCGCTGCAAAGGAAGCGACATGCAGCGAGGACCCCCGCCACCCCGGGCCAGCTCGCTGCCTTCAATGGTGATCACGGTGCGATGCTTGGCCTCGGTCCAGTCGTCAAAGGCAAGGAAGCTTGCCGCGGGC
>DASPKB010000217.1:0-5029 GCA_035628315.1 Gemmatimonadales bacterium
TGTGCCAGCGCCAGATGGCTGCCAGGTGGCGTCAGGAGGTGCACCACATCGGGACGGCTTTCGAGCATCATGGCTTCCACATCGGTGTAGCACCCGCGAATTCCCTCCCGAGTGGCGCACTCTCGGGCTACCCGCTCGTCGCGATCGCACACGGCAACGATCTCGACACCGGGGATTCCCCTGAGCGCGGCGAGGTGATAGGTGCTGATGCGCCCGCACCCAACGAGCGCGGCGCGCAACGGTTTGTGGGTTCCACTCACGGACTCAGCCGCCATGTTGGCGTATCCTCTCCCGCGGGTTGTGCTCACTGCCGGCGCCTCCTACTTTTTGGCCGGTTCCTCGCAATGCATTCATCAACAGTCCTGCCGAACCGTCACGGACACGCACCTGGCTAAGTCACCGGCTACGGCCCGTTCGTTTGCTTTCCTTGGCGGCGTTCTCGAAGGCCAGGAGATTCTCCAGGCGCTCCTGCGCGAGGGATGGCAACCGGGCATAATCCTGGCGCTCACTGACGAAGCGTTGCGCGGCGCCTCCGGTGGCCAGCCCTGGCCCGAGTCATTCGCCGGAATACCAGTTACCAAAGTCCCGTCGTTCCAGGCGCCCGAGGCCATGCGGGCTCTTGGCGCCGCTGCCGCCCAGGGAGCTCTGTGTGGCGGCATCTCCGAAATACTCCGCCAGCCGTTCCTCGCCGCGTTCCCGCTCGGGGTATATGGCTTTCACGGCAGCCTGCTCCCGGCTCTCGCGGGACCGGCTCCGGTGAACTGGGCCATCATCCAGGGCCTCTCCGAGACCGGCACGACCCTGCTCCGCTACACCACCGACCTGGACGGGGGTACCGTCGTGGGGCAGAAACCCTGTCCCATCGATGAGCGGGAGACCCCCGGGACGCTCTACCAGAAGCTCTCGGGGCTTTCGGCTGCACTCTGGCTGGAGCACTGGCCGGCGATCGCGTCGGGCAATGTTCCCGATCGTCCCCTCGGACGGTTGCCGCTCAGCCCGCGCCGACGTCCGGAAGACGGCTTGATCCGCTGGCCGGATCACACGGCGCAGAGTCTGGATCGCTGGGTGCGCGCACTCTCACGTCCGTACCCCGGCGCCTATTTCTGGTTCAAGGGGCGACGGATCTGGGTGCACGCCGCCGAGCCTCTGGGTACTCCGAAGCAAGACGGCGTTGCCAGCCTCGCGTCCGGTGGACCCGACAACCTCGTGGCCCGGTTCCCCGATGGTGGAGTGCGCCTGTCGGATCTCCGACTGGATCAGGACGCGCCGGTGCCGGCGCATCTGATGGCTCAGCTAGCCGAGCACGCCGGCCAACCGCTCCACTCGCTCCACCGCGGCCGGAAGGTGCTGGCGGTCGCGGCTCACCCCGATGATGAGGTGCTCGGCGCGGGAGGCACGCTGATTCGCCACTTCAAGTCGGGCGACGAGGTCCGGGTGCTGATCGTCTGCTCGGCCCACTCGATCCGTTACCGCGAGGGTGAGCACGAGCAGCCGGCCGATGCTCAGCGGGCTTCGCATTACCTTGGTGCCCGAACCGTGGGACTGGGCTTCCCGGACCAGCGGCTCGACGCCGGCAGCAATCTCGAGCTGATTCAATCCATCGAGCAGGAGATCCGGGACTTCCAGCCCGACGTCGTGTTCACTCATCACTGGGGCGACGTCAACGCTGATCATGTTCGAATCGCCGAAGCCGTCGACGTAGCGACCCGGCCCTATGCCGCTCCATTCATCCGCCGGATCTACGGCTTCGAGACTCCTTCCAGCAGCGAATGGACCGCGAGTCAGCGAGACCGACCGTTTACGCCCAACGTGTTTTGCGACATCACGGGCGAGCTGGACCGCAAGCTCGACGCGATGCGGTGTTACCGGAGTGAGCTGCGGCCCTATCCCCACCCGCGCTCGCTTCGCTCCCTTCGGGAGCGGGCTGGCTACTGGGGAAGCGTCGCGAACATGACCGCCGCCGAACCTCTGATGTTGCTGCGGGCTCGAGAGTGAACGGAGCGCCCCGGCTCGGGTATCTGCGGGCGGTCGACCTCGGCTTCGCCCTGCTGCTCGCACCGGTTTGGGCTCCGCTGCTCCTGCTCGGGATCCTGGCAGCCGCGATGCAGGGGCCACCGATCTTCTATCGGGCCAGCCGGCTCGGACGGCGCGGCGAGATTTTCCCCATGCTCAAGCTCAGGACCATGGTCCGGAATGCCGATCAGGTCGGCCCTGCGGTCGCAGCCGGCAGTGATCCCCGCGTGACACGGATCGGCCGGCTGCTCCGGCGGACCAAGCTGGACGAGCTCCCCCAGTTTCTGCACGTGCTGTCCGGCCGCATGTCCATCGTCGGTCCCCGACCGGAGGCACCACATTACCTGCCGCACTACACACCGGCGGGACTGCGGTCGCTCGAAGCCAAGCCGGGTATCACCGGCTATGGGGCGTTGTATTTCTTCTCCGCCGAACGCAGCGCTCCACCCGCGGACTTCGAGAATCGCTATGTCAAAGAGCTACTGCCGACCAAGCTGCTGCTCGATGAGCGCTGCTGGCTGGACCTTCAGGCTCGCCCGTTTCGAACCACGCTTCGATTGCTCGGACTCACACTCAGCGCGGTGCTGCTACGGGAGACTGCCGGGCTGTCGCCTACCCAGCTGGAGACCAGGTTCCTCCGTCAGCCGGGTTCCGCTCAGTGACCAGAGCCCGTTCCCGTCGCCAGTAACGCTCCCACATCGGTCCTTCGGCGCCCGCCAACCCGCGGCGTCTTCCGCCGACACACCTCACCGTCGCGGCGGTCGACCAGCCTGAGCGGCGGCGGTTCGGTGGCCCTCGCCATGGCTCGACGTCTCTCGCGCCACATCGAATCGGACGAGTCGACCAGCGCTGCCCACGCTCCGGCGGCGGTTCCCTGTACCGGCTCGACTACTGCAGCCTGATAGTCCCGGAGCGGCTGAACGCACTCCGGTACCAGCTCGCACAATGTGCGCAGCAGGCCGTCACGATCACCCGCGTCGAGAAAGGCAAAGAGGCGGCTGAGCTTCTGAACCAGCTCCGGTCCCGCCGTCTCGCTCGTCTGGCTGATCCGGATTTTTTCCGCCGACGTGGGCACGGTGGCTTCCAGTGCCGAGATCTGCTCCTCGGTGAGCTTTTCGCCGGGACGCAGCCCGGTGAAGACAATCTGGATATCTCGCCCCGGGACTCTCCCGGAGAAGCGGATGAGCTTCTCCGCCAGGTCCAGAATACGAACCGGCTCGCCCATCTCCAGCATGGCTATGGCGCCAGCAGTCTCCGGCAGGGAGCCGGCCTGCAGCACCAGCTGGGCAGCCTCCGGTATGGTCATGAAATAGCGCTCGACGTCCCGGTGGGTCACCGTTATCGGACCACCTGCGGCGAGCTGGCGTTCAAACAGAGGAATGACACTCCCGCGGGACGCGAGCACGTTGCCGAATCGAACCGCTCGGAAGTCGGTGCCTGCCCGGTGCAGATTCGGCAGGCCAAAGATGATGCGCTCAGCCACCCGCTTGGTCGCACCCATGACGCTGGACGGCCGAATGGCTTTGTCGGTGGAGACCAGAAGGACCTTGGATGCCCCGTAGCGGACCGCGTTGGTGGCGACCAACAGGGTGCCGAGCACGTTGTTGCGAACCGCCTCGAGCACGTTGGTCTCCATCAGGGGCACGTGCTTGTATGCTGCGGCGTGGATGACGTACTCGGGACGGTGCTGCGCGTAGACCTGGGCCAGCCGGCTCTGATTGGTGATGTCACAGATAACCGGAGCCAGCTCCAGCCCCGGGTGGGCCTCCATCAGCTCCAGATGGATGAAATAGAGATCGCTCTCGGACTGGTCGAGCAGGACGAGCCGGGCCGGCCTGATCGCCGCAATCTGGCGCGCGAGCTCAGAGCCGATCGACCCGGCTGCGCCAGTCAGGAGGATAACCCGCTGGTGCAGGTCGGTTCGGACGGCCGTAAGGTCCAGATTCACCGGCGGCCGGCCCAGCAGGTCCTCGATTCGCACGTTCCGCAGCTGGTTGGCCCCGGCGGCGCCGCTCAGCAGCTCGTCGAGCGAGGGAAGAGTCTTGAACTCGAGCCCGGCTTCGATGCACTGGTCAACGACCCGCCGCATTTCCGAAGAATCCGCCGGCTCCAGCGCAATGATGGCAAACTCGGCACGCAGCCTTTCCGCGAGCTCAGGGAGCTCATCCACCCTGCCGACTACGCGGACTCCGCGGATGGTGCGCCCCTCCCGGCTACCGTCGAGGTCTACCAGGGCCACGACATTAAGCGCGTGAGCTTCCGCCCGGCGCGCCTCACGCAGCAACTGCTCCGCACGCTCGCCCGCCCCCACCACGATCGTGCGCCGCCCTGACGGAGTGACGAACGGCACCGGGCCTTCCCGCAGCGAACGCGCGATGAACGGGATCCCACCGGCAAAGAAGATCGCGCTGGCCCATTCAACCAGCAGCACGGAGCGAGGAACGCCGGGAAACAGGTCGGCCAGAGCGAGCGCGACCACGAAGCACAATGAGCTGATTGTGACTGCCGTGGCGAGCGTGAGCAGGTCCTGCAACCCGAAATGGAGCCAGTATGCCCGGAATACGCCGGCTTTTGCGTAGGCGGTGAGCCGGATCAGGATGAGCAGCGGGAGCGAGATCCAGAACAGCTGCGATTCTTCTGCCGGCGTGGCGAAGTCGAACCGAAGCTCGTAGGCCAGGCGATAGCCCACCACGATCAGCAGCAGGTGCAGGGCAGGGTCTCGCCAATAGGACGCCAGCCGCGAGAGCGTCCACTCAGCCGGCACTACTCGGGCGGCGCGCCGGGGGCCTGCGGTGGGGAGGGAAGCCGGACGTGCGCTCATCGGGCGAACCTGCGGGCCACGTCGAGCACTGCTTCGATCACATCGCCCACGTCGCAGTCGGTCAGCAGCGGGTGCAAAGGCAGGCTCAGCATCCGCTGGTAGTTGGTCCAGGCCACCGGTAGATCTGCCGGAGCGTAGCCGTATTTCTCGCGGTAGTACGGATGCAGATGGATGGGAATAAAGTGAACCGAGGTA
>DASPKB010000218.1:0-34482 GCA_035628315.1 Gemmatimonadales bacterium
CATCGCTCGAATGTGGCCGGTCTTGGCCTCGAGGGTTACGACCAGGCCTTGCAGATATGGCGTAGTGGTGCGGCTGTCGTCGTCCCCGTTGTCACTCTTGGACTCGAGATACTGTCGGTAAGTGTCGTGGGGGAACTTCCCGTCGGCTCCGCTCTCTATGGCCTCCAGCCGTGCCTCGAGTGCCCGCTCCGCTGCCTGCTGGATGTCCAGATCGAGCGTGGTATAGATCCGGTAGCCGGAGGTGTAGAGCTCCCGGCCGAAGCGGGCCTCGAGCTGCTGCCGCACGTACTCCACGAAGTACTCAGCCACGCCGCTGTAGTCCGAATGGGACGAGAGCAGGAGCGGGTAGGCCTTCCACCGCTCAGCCTCCTCCGTGCTGAGAAGCTGGTTGTCGCGCAACAGATTCACTACCGTGTTGCGGCGCTGGATGTTCAGGTTGGGATTGCGGCGCGGGTTGTAGCGCGATGGAGCCTTCGGAATAGCCGCGAGGGTGGCTGCCTCGGCCACATTGAGGTCGCGAACCGATTTGCCAAAGTAGCGCTGGGACGCCGCCTCGACGCCGTAGGCCCCGTTCCCCAGCGGAATCTGGTTCAGGTAGATCTCGAGGATCTTATCCTTGGGATACTTGCTCTCTATCTGCCGGGCCACACGGGCCTCCCGCAGTTTGCGCCGCAGTGACTTGTCCCGTCCGCTGATGTCTTCCACCCAGATGTTCCGGGCGAGCTGCATCGTGATGGTGGAAAACCCCTCGGCAAACCTGAGCTGGAAGATGTTGGTCTTGATGGCACCGAACACCCGGTACCAGTCGATTCCGTGGTGCTGGTAGAAGCGCTTGTCTTCCGTGGCAAGAAAAGCCGCTTTGACATAGGGCGACATTTCGCCCAGCGGAATGACCGTCCGGCGCTCCAATCCGAGATCGGTGATCAGCCGTCCATCGGCAGCGTAGACCTTGGAAGCCTGATTGGGGTCGTAGCCTCCCAACTCGTCGATCGAAGGACAGGTGTTGCCGGCGCACGCGCCACTCCACGCGGCTATCAGAAACGCGAGGCCGAGCGCAAAGGTCGCCAGGATACCCACCAGGACGTTGCGCCGAGCTCGGGGTGAAAGCCGGAACCGCCTGAGATCCGGCAGGCGGAAGCCGCTCTTCACCGACCTACGGTAGCGAGGAGCTGGGTCCGCGTGCTGGTTCAGTGGATCAAGAGGATCCAAAGGATCCTGTGGGTGGGTCATACGCGCAAACTAGCCAATTGCTATGCTCGAAACCAGCGGGTACCATTGGCGCCTATGAACGAACTGCTCAAAACTTTGACGGCTCGTGGCCTGCTTCAGGACGCTACCGCCGGGCTCGATCAGCGGCTCGAACAGGGGCCGCTCACCGCCTATGTAGGTATCGACCCAACGGCTGATTCTCTCCATGTCGGAAGCCTGGTGCCGGTGATCGGGGCAGCCTGGCTGCAGCGGTATGGGCATACTCCGATTGTTGTGGTGGGCGGAGGAACCGGCATGGTTGGTGACCCGAGCGGCAAGCGATCGGAACGGCCCGTCCTGCCGATCGAGGTGATCGACCGAAACGTAGAGGGAATCCGCCGGCAGCTCACCCGGTTCCTGAAGGTCGAAGGGTCCGAACCCAATGCTGCTCGCCTCAGGAACAACGCTGACTGGCTGCGGCAGCTTCCGCTCATGGAGTTCCTGCGCGATACCGGCAAGCACCTTACCCTCGGCTTCATGCTTCAGAAGGAAAGCGTACGCAGCCGGCTGGAGAGCGGTATCAGCTACACCGAGTTCAGCTACATGGTAATTCAGGCCTACGACTTCTGGCATCTGTTTAGAAACGACCAGTGCGAGCTGCAGATCGGCGGCAGCGACCAATGGGGCAATATCACTGCCGGGATCGAGCTGATTGGCAAGCGCGAAGGGCGGCAAGCCTATGGATTGGTGTTCCCCCTGGTTACAACCAGCTCTGGAGCGAAGTTCGGCAAGAGTGAAGCTGGCAACATCTGGCTGGACCCGGCCCGGACCACGCCTTACCAGTTCTATCAGTTCTGGATCAACATCGATGATCGGGATGTCGAGCGTTACCTGAAGCTCTTTACGTTCCTACCGCTCGACAGCATCCAGGAAACTCTGGCGGGCCACGCCCGCGAGCCCGGCAAGCGCATTGCCCAGCGCCTGTTGGCGCGTGATGTCACCGCCCGAGTTCACGGCGAGGCCGCGGCGGAAGAGGCGATCCGCACCAGTGCGGCGCTCTTTGGCGGGGGGCGCGGGTCCGAAGGACTGGCAACCGACGCGCTACCCGACATGCCGACCCGCCAGGTGTCCCGCTCCGAACTGGGGGCTCGTTTCAATGTGGTGGACCTGCTCGTCGCCAGCGGCCTCGCCACCTCGAAGGCCGATGCCCGCCGAGGGATCCAGGGTAAGGGTTTCTACCTGAACGATGAGCCGATTCTGGCCAGCGATCTTGTGGTCGACGAAACCCAGCTGCAGGGCCCGCCGGACAGCCCTTTCGTCATTCTTCGGAAGGGAAAGAAGAATTACGTACGGCTGATGCTCCAGCCTTAGGGATAAAGGTGTATTCGGTGCCGGCAGAGGATACTGCCGCCACGGCGTACCCGGCGGATTCGAGAAATCCTATAGCCCGACGGGTCCGCGCTGCGCCAACCTCCTTCCAGCGGTGGTGGAACTCGACGAGTATCTGACCCACGGGAATGTTGCTGTCGAGTAGATCAGGCAGCACTTCGTACTCAGCTCCCTCGATATCCATCTTCAGGACATCCACTCTGGTGTGACCCAGCATTGCCGTGAGCGAGCGGAATCGACGCACCGGCGCCTCGATTGCCTGGCCCAGGCCCGAGCTCCGAACCATGCTGAACGACTCGAACTTAAGCTTCGTGGGAGGCTGGAAACAGGCAACGCCGTCGTATGGCGCAATCCCCAGCTCGTGCAGATGGAAATTGGGGGGCAGCTGTTGCGACCTCACCCAGGCAAGGGCCAGAGGGGTGGGGTCGAATGCGTGAACGGTGAGGCCGTATCGCTCGATCATCCCGCGCTCGAAGCTGATGTCGCGGCCAACACCACACGAGTAAAGCACGCTGTCCCGGCCGAGCGCGTCAGGCCATATCACCCACGACCCCGGCCCTTCGCCTAGAGTCACCAGTGGCACCGAGCACTGCGGGCGAACGAAGACGTCGAGCCCGGCTTGAGCCTTGACCCATCGCTTGACGGTCCGGAATGCCTCCCGAAGCTCCAGGGAGCCGGCGCTCACCAGCGGCTTTGCCGACGGCGAGAGCTGCGGGGAGGCTTGGCGCCGAGGAGGCCAAAAACTCCGCGGACTACCTCGCGGAGAACGGTCCTTCCCGCCGATGAAGAGACCACGTCGCCGGCGACCTCAGCCATGGTTTTCCCCGCTCGTTTGCGCGACGGTAGCGACGGCTCCGGGCCCTCTTCAGAGCCGATTTTCGCCATGCGGGCCGCCAGAATCTCTCGGGCACTTTCCCGGTCGATCACGCGGCCGTACTCCGCCAGCAGATCCGACGAACGAATGTCGGCCTGAAGCTCGTCTTCGGTGAGGGGCGCCATGCGAGAAGCGGGAGGAACCAGCCGGGTGGCCACCACTGGGGTAGGGGTTCCCCGGCTGTTGAGCACCGTCACTACCGCTTCGCCGATGCCGAGCGAGGTGAGGGTTTCAGCTAGATCGTAGAAGGTCGTACGCGGAAAAGTGCGGGCAGCTGCCTTCAGTGCCTGCTCATCGTCTGGTGTATGCGCTCGGAGAGCGTGCTGGATCCGGTTTCCCAGCTGCGCCAGAATAGCTTCCGGCACGTCCTTGGGAGTTTGGGTGACGAAATAGACGCCAACCCCCTTCGAGCGAATCAGCCGGACGACCTGGTCGATTTGAACGAGGAAGGCCTTGGGAGCATCCTTGAATAACAGGTGCGCCTCGTCAAAGAAGAATACCAGCTTGGGCTTGGCGAGATCTCCGGCTTCCGGCAGGTTCTGGTACAGCTCGGCCAGAAGCCACATCATAAAAGTCGAAAACAGCTTCGGCTTGTCGGCCACATCAGGCAGCTCGAGACAGGTCACTACGCCGCGGCCGTCCGAGGTCACCCGCAGCATGTCCTGGACGGCGAACTCCGGCTCGCCAAAAAACTTTCCCGCTCCCTGCGACTCGAGCTCGACCATCTTTCTGAGCAGCACACCCACCGACGCGCTCGACAGGCCACCGTACTGAGCCAGCGCGGGCTTCCCCTCGTCGGACACAAGAAACTGTAAGACCGCCCTTAGGTCAGGAAAATCCAGCAAAGCCATCCCGTTATCGTCGGCGTACTTGAAGACCATCGTGAGCACGCTGGTTTGCGTATCGTTCAGCGAGAGCACTTTGCTCAGCAGCAGGGGACCAAACGAGCTTACCGTGGCTCGGAGCTGAACGCCCGATGCGCCGGTGAGACTCACGAATTCCACCGGAACCCCCGCCGGCGTCCACTGCCAGCCAATCTCCCGGGCGCGGGCAATGACCCGGTCGCTCGATGGGCCCGGCATGGCCAGACCAGACAGGTCGCCCTTCATGTCTCCCACGAACACGGGCACCCCGTGGGCTGAGAACTGTTCGGTCAGCAGCTGCAGCGTCCTGGTTTTACCGGTGCCGGTGGCTCCGGCGATCAGGCCATGACGGTTGGCCATGGCCAGTGGGAGGCGGATCTTTGGGTCCTGGTGCACCGTCGCGCCTTCGAGCGCAGCTCCCAGCATTAGCGCCGGCTCCTGAAATCCATAGCTTTCGAGAAGCATGTCCTGGAAACTCTTCATGACTGCTCCAGGATCTCGACCACGCGTTCCAGCTCCTCCAGTGTGTTATAGGCGTGCGGGCTCAGCCGGATGGCGCCCTCCCGCAGGCTGCAAACGATGTGTGCCGCCTTGAGCGAGCGAAAGGCCTCTCCGACGTTGGGCGGAGCCACGCACAAAATCCCGGAGCCCCGGGCCCCGATCGGTGAGGATATTCGGGCTCCGGATCGTGCGGCCCATGCCAGAACCGGCTGCTGAAGCGACCGAACATGATCGCCGATCCGCTCGACACCCAGATCGAGCAGCATTCTGAGCGAGGCGTTCATCCCGGCAAAATCCTGATACGGCAGTGTAATCAGTTCGAAACGGCGGGCGTCACCGCGGAGCGTGTCGTTGTATTGGGTCAGCCGGCTGAAGTCATCGGTACCCTCGAACGCCATCCACCCGGTGACTGACGGCTGAAGCTGACGGATCAGCTCCCGGCGTACGTAGACGAATCCCGAGCCCCAGGGAGACAGCAGCCACTTCTGGGCTCCGCAGGCGAGGATGTCCACCTGGGTTTTCCGCACATCCACCGGGATCTGACCCACTCCCTGAATTCCATCCACCACGAGAAAGGTCCCGGCCTCCCGGGTAGCTGACGAGAGCCGCGCCAGGTCTACCGTGTAGCCGTTGCTGAACTGAACCAGTGACACTGCAAGCACGCGAACTCGTGGATCTCGGAGCCGCTCGAGCAGATGCTCCTCGTTGGGCCAGCCTTCGGCCGTCGTCGGCGCCAGCTCCAGGGTTACTCCGAGCTCCCTGAGCAACATCCAGGGGTAAACGTTGGCCGGGAACTCCTTGTCGCTCGCCAGAACGATGTCACCGGCTCGGAGCGGCAGCGCTCGGGCCGCCAGACTCAGGCCGAAGCCGGTGTTGATCGTAAGGGCGATCTCCTGCGGCTCGGCGCCGATCAGCTCGGCGGCAAGCTGCCGAGATGTCGCCATGGTGGCCATGAGATCCCGGTCCGGGAGTTGAAAGGGAGCCGAGCGCTTCCGGTTGAATTCGTCGAGGGTGAGCCGGGTCCGCTCCGGCAGCGGTCCCACGCTCGCGTGATTCAAATACGTGGTATCGCGGGTCCAGGGAAATTCTGTCCGGCGAAGGTGGGCTACGTCGTAGCCGGGGTTGTTAGCGCTCAGTTCTAAGCTTGGGATCATACGCCTCACGTAGTCCGTCGCCCACCAGATTGAACCCTAACACCGCCACGCCGATCGCGAGCCCCGGAGCGAACGAAATCCAGGGAGCCACCCGCAGGAGGTCGCGCCCATCGGCCACCATGGCGCCCCAGCTGGGAGTGGGAGGCTGGGCTCCGAGCCCGACAAAGGAGAGTGCCGCTTCGGCCATGATCGCTCCAGCGATGCCCAGCGTCGCTGCAATGATCACTTGCGTGCGCACATTGGGCAGCAAGTGACGGAGCAGAACCCTGCGATCGCGGGCTCCAAGCGCCTGAGCCGCCAGCACGTATTCCGATCGCCGGAGGATGAGTACCTGGCTTCGAACCAGCCGGGCCATCCCGGCCCACCCCACCAGGCCGATCACGACGAAAACCACCGGCAGCGATGGGTTGACTGCGGCAGCTACGGCAATCAGCAGGAGCAGGGTTGGGAAGGCCAGTGTTATGTCGGCCAGCCGCATCACCAGGGCATCGACCCAACGCCCATAG
Source organism: Gemmatimonadales bacterium (assembly GCA_035628315.1). Classification (GTDB taxonomy): domain Bacteria; phylum Gemmatimonadota; class Gemmatimonadetes; order Gemmatimonadales; family GWC2-71-9; genus CAVVWJ01. The sequence continues at coordinate 6,476 of DASPKB010000218.1, forward strand.
TAGCCGGCGAGCAGCCCCAGCAGGACACCAATGGTGACCGACACCGATTGGGAGATCAGTCCAACCGACAGCGACAGGCGGGCGCCGTAGAGAACCCGGCTGAGGACATCGCGGCCCTGCGTATCGGTGCCGAGCAGGAACCGGGAACCCGGCTCGACCAGGTAGGCCCCCCGCAAGTCCCCTAGAACTGGATTGGCTGGAGCGAGCCAGGGAGCGAACACCGCGGCACCCACCACCAGCCCAACGAAGACGAGCCCCAGCTGGAAAAAGCGGTCGGTTCGCAGTTTGACTGCTAGTGCGCTCTGTGGCATCCTGCTTCCGTGACGTGCGTTACGCTGGCCCGGACACGGTATGCGCACGCCCTACCAACCCCGGCCAGAGAATTGGTGGCGCACGATTCTTGCACTTTACTCATTCTCACTTGTAGGACCCTGTAAACTCTGTGGGAGCGGCGCGTGATACCAGATAGTCCTTTTACTCTGGTGCTCAGTGGCGGAGGTTTGAAGGGCCTGGCCCACATCGGCGTGCTTCGCGCCCTGGAGGAGCGGGACCTGGTTCCCAGCCTGGTCGTGGGCTCGAGTATCGGATCGCTGATCGCTGCAGCGTGGGCGGCAGGCGTTCCCACCCGCCACATGGAGGCCCGCGCCCGGCTGGTCCGTCGCCGGGATGTATTCCAGGTTGCCCGAGCTGATGTTGCCTTCCGCCGTCTCCTGGCTCCCGCCCTGTACCGGCGTGAACCCCTCGAGATGTTGATCGAACATCTGGTGGGGGATGTAACCTTTGACGACCTCCAGCGGCGACTGCTTATCAATACCGTCGATCTCCACTCCGGCATGCAGGTGATGTGGGGACTCCCAGGCCTTCGGAGCGCCCGGGTAGCGGATGCGGTGGCGGCCTCCTGTGCGCTCCCCGGAATCTTCCCCCCTCGCGAGATCAACGGCCGGTCCTACGTCGATGGTGCCGTGGTGGAAAACCTGCCCGTGCGCATGGCGGCGTCTCTCGGCCAAGGCCCCATTCTGGCCATCAATGTCGCCGCAACCAGCGTGCTGCGCTCGGAGACTGAGACCCAGGGGTTTGCCGCCACCTATATCCGCGGTCTCGAGATCGTAATGCAGACTCAGATCGAGGCTCAGCTCCGCGACTGGAAGGGTCCTCCCCTCGTCCTGGTTCAGCCACGGGTCGAGCATATCTCCATGTTCGCCTTCGACAAGACCGAAGAGTTGATCGAGGCCGGATACCGGGCCACTTCAAGTACTCTCGACCAGTTGGGAACGCGGTTGAGCGGAGTCACCCCAGGGATGCATCCTACTCGGCGGCTTCGGGTTCTGGTGGACGAGTCCCGCTGTGTCGGGTGTGGCTCCTGCGTAGTTCAGGCCCCCCAGGTTTTCCGCCTCGATGCCCGAGGGAAGGCCGAAGTACTCACCCCGGTGCAGTCGTGGTCGCCGATCGATGGCGCCTACGTCCTCAACTGTCCTACCTACGCGATCAGCGTGCGTCCCGAAGACTCGGCGGCCTGACCTCAAAAATGAACACCGCCGCACCCGCCTGTTTGAGCGGGAGCAAATTTCGAAGCGGCGTACGATAGTAGCGGCGTATCCGGGTGACTCCCCATGGAGAAAGCACCCCATTGAGCGATCTCTCATCGTAGGCCCGTTTGTGGTCTGGGTCCCAGAAGAATCGACCTACGGGAGTGGTACCTACCAGCATTCCACCCGGAACCAGGAACCTGATCAGGCTGCCGATGAAGGCTCGATCGTCCTCTATGTGCTCGAGGACTTCGTTGCAGTAGACCAGATCGAATTGTCCGGGACCGGGCGGCACGGTCGTAAAGGTCGGATGCTGTGCCCTTCCCCGGAAACGTTCTGCCTGGGCTATGGCGGAAGGAGAAAGGTCATAACCTACGGCCTGCGCTCCCAGCTGTTGCAGCCGGATGGTGAAAACCCCGTCCATGCACCCGAAATCGAGGACCCGCTTGCCCTCAGGCGGATACCGCCGGAGCAGAACGCGCTGCCGCCAAAGCAAGTGGCGAAGCCGCCAATCGAGGTCCAATGCTCTGGCTCCCTGTCGGTCCAGCCACACCCGATATTGGCGATCGTACTCGGCAGCCATGTCTGCCGGCGCCGTGTCAACCGGCGGCCCGCTGTCTCTTGTCATCGCGATGCTCCAGCTTCGCGGCCCAGCCGGGCAAGGTCATCGGCGACCCTGCTCCAGTTGAAGTAGGTCTCCACCGCATGACGGCCCCGGGCACCCAGCCGGGCCGCCAAATCTTTATCGTCGAGAACCCGGCAGAGCGCCGTCATCAGCTCTTCCGGCTCATCGGGCGCGATTAGTAAACCGGTATCCTCGTGGCGCACTGCATCAGGAATTCCTCCAGTTCGAGTAGCAATCACCGGAAGGGCCGACGCGGAGGCTTCGACCAGAGATATGCCGAAGCCTTCCACCCTTTCTTCCATCACCCGTGAGAGCCCGACGTATACCGCTGCACAGTTGTAGAGTGCTGGAAGGTCTTCGTCAGGCACGCCAGTGAGAAAGTAGATTCGGTCCTCTACATTCAGCCGGGAAGAAAGCTCTTTTAACGAGGCTAGCTGCTCCCCTGACCCGACCACCAGATAACCGATGTCAGGGTATTTGGTTCTGAGTTCAGCTACGGCCCTGATCGCCGCATCGATCCCTTTATGAGGCGTCAGCCGCGCTACAGAAAGTAACCAGCGGCGGGAATCGAGATTGTATCGGGCACGAACCTCCGACAGATCCTGGCCCGGACGAAAACGAAGCGGGTCTGCACCCAGCGGGACCGTGTGGATGCGCCACTCCTGCTCACTGAGCTGCAACTGTTCCAGAATCGATCGGCAAAGCGAAGCGGTGTATCTGCTGTTCGTCACCAGCAGCGACGCGGACCCCAAGAGGACCCGTGCGACCTCCCGTTTCAAGCGGGATCGTTGGATCTGTCCCTGTAGAATGAGCAGATCGCCACCATGGAGCATGATCCCATAAGGCACTCCGGTTTGTCTCCGTGTCCATCGCGCTGGATACGCGGCGGGCTTGAGATTCCCGCACCAGACGAATTCGCACCCGGTGGAGCGGGTCAGTGCCGCTGCCCGTCGTGACCAGAGCACCATCCCCGGCAGGGTCCGCAATCGGGCCGAAGGCAATGGCAATCGGTCTATTCCATTGGGAAACTGCCGGTCGGCAGTCTCACTCCCGGGGAGCTCTCCGGTAGATACCACGAGTGAGCCTGGTGGGAAATGCTTGGCGAGCTCTCCCATCCATCGGGCAATGCCGCCTCCCATGGGCGGAAAGTCGTAGCTGAGGAGTAACTGAGGGAGTGTCACGATTGAAGCAGCGTTCTGAGGCGCCCGGCAAAGCGCTCGACGGCAGCGGGAATCGTCAACTCTGAGACTACCGCTGGGTCGGGCGGGCTGTCGTCGAGCGCCGCGGCTATCTGCTCGACCCACGCGTGCTCGCTATCCGGTGGCACGAGCCGGGCGGCCGAACCAAGGAACTCCTGATGGGGTGGAATCGCGCTGGCGACCACCGGCGTCCCCGACGCAATTGCCTCGATTGGAGTGAGGCCCAGACCCTCGAAGCGGCTGGGACAAACCGCTACATTGGCCTGCCGGTAGGCCTCCGCCACTCCCGCGTCATCGATGGCGCTGTCGATCCGGCAAGGGACCTGGAGAGAACGAGCCATCCGCGCGAGCCGCTCCCGCTCCGGTCCTCGGCCAATCAGCCGCACCTGAACCGCCCGGCCAAGCCGGCTGGCAGCGCGGAGCGTGGTTTCCTGATTTTTGTGAGCCTGGAGCCTGCCGACGGTCAACAGCGTAGGAGGAGATCCCTTCGTAGCCGGAGCCCGGTAGAAACGTCGTGAATCGTAGCAGTAGGGTACCCGGATGGGCTCGACACCGAAGCGGGCGCGGACCAGCTGAGCCGTCAAGCCGCTGGGTACCCAAACCTCCCGGGCCCGGGCGGCTATGAAACGCAAACGGCTGTAGTACCCTCGCCGACGCGCATAACCGCCCCGCAGCCGAGGCAAACGCACGAGATACCTGCCCAGCGGTAACACCGGATCGTAGCTACCTGTTCCGGTCGATCTGGGCGGAAGGTCCCAGATGTAGAGGACGAGCGGACAATGATGGCGACGGGCATAGCGCCACGCGCTCAAGGCAGTCGTTGCACTCATGGAGAACGCGAGGCGAGCGCGTTGCGAGCCCTCGAGCGCTACGGAGATTCCGCGGCTGCGAAGCTCGGGCAGCAAGAGGGTTGCGTAGGCGTTCGGAGCAAACCAGCGGACATCGGTCATCACCTTTCAATGACCTGACGCAGCGCGGATTCGTAGCCGTCAGTCATCCTGGCGAGCGTAAACCGGGTTTCGATCCGTTGCCTGGCAGCAGCGCCAATGGCGGCGCGGCGGGCCTCATCCCGGAGCAGTGCGGCGGTCTCTCTTCCCAGAATTTCCGGATTGTTGGCCGGCACCAGCACCCCGGCGGTACCATCACGGCCCAGCAGCTCCCCGGTTCCTCCAGCGTCTGCCGCGACCACCGCACGGGCACATGCCATTGCCTCCCCCACGGCGTTCGGAAAGATCTCATTCAGCGACGGATGAATGACCAGCTGAGCCGAGCTGAGAGCGCCGACCAGCTCGTCTGTGTCCAGCAGACCGGTAAAGCAAATCGGGACGTGGCCGGCCGCCGCCAACTGGCGGAGCTCGTGCTCGCGCGCACCGTTGCCGCAGATGACGTAGGTCATGGGCGGCACCTCCTGATGGATACGGTTGAGAGCGGCGATGGCCACCGCGTGCCCTTTGTTGGCTTCCAGCTTGGCGGATGTCAGGATGACGATCGCCTCACGAGAGATGTTCCACTTGTGTCTAAAAGCCTCACCGGCTGCAGGACGAGGCGCAAAGCGCTGAATGTCGTAGCCGTTGGGAATGCGGTAAGACGGCACTCGGCGGACCCAGGGCTCGCTGGCGGCCGCGGCATTGTGGATGAACTCTGATTGAAAGACACATGCCGCCACGCGCCGACCGTACAGCCGGTCGGCCAGATCGTTGCGCGGAGCGCGATAGTTGAGGTTGTAGCGATATACAATCCGTGCGGAATGGAAGAGGCAGGCAAGCGAGGCGAGCCGCAGGTCTCGGGGTCGGTCTACCACAATAGCCTCGGCTTCCCACGCACGAAGCGCCCGCCAGAGGGCCCCCACCTCCCGGGGTCCGGTGTTCCCCCCGCGAATTTCTCGGACTGGCAGCCCCTCAGCCACCATTCGAATAGTGAGTGCCGGAGCAGCAGTAAGGATCTGGGCTGAGTGCCCGCGTTCGATCAAACCCTGAGCGATTTTGGCATAACTCGCCGCCGAGCCGCGCCAGCCTTTGGCCGACGTGAGAAGGGCGATTCGCATAGTGCGGGCTATTATACCCGCATGCGTATCGTGGTGCTCGGAGCGGGCGGAGCGCGGAAAACTGAGGCTTCGATCGTCCGCGCTGCTCGCAGCCTCGGGCATGCATGTCGCCTCGTCTCTGCTGTTGGTTGGACCCGTTTTGCGGGCTCGTTCGGGCATCGTCTGGCCGCGTACCGGGTTGAATCTTTCGAGCCCGACTTCCTGATCTTCACTCGGCACGCAATCGAGCTGGGGGAGCCGACGCTCCGCCGGATTGTGCGCGGCAGGCCTACCGTCTTCTGGTACTTCGATCCCCAGCCGAAAGAAAAAGTGGTCCAGCTGGGCCGCCTGGTGGGAAAGATGTACCTCACCTATCTGGCGCAGATCGCGTGGTATCGTGCTGCGGGCATTCCCGAGGTCCGATTCCTCCCTCAGGGTGTCGATCCCGACCGCGATGCGCCGGCGGAATCCTTTCCCCCCGGCTACAACTGTGAGACCTCTTTCGTAGGCTCCGGCCAATACCCCTACCGCTATGGGATTCTGCGCGCGGTAGCAGCTGTCAGCCGGTTGCAGATTCGCGGCCCCGGCTGGAAGAGCGCCCCTGCCGACCTTCCAGTAGTCGGGGGACCGGTATACGGCAGACGTCTGGCCCAGGTAATCCGGGGAGCTGCGATCTCACTCGGAGCCAGCGCCCACGCGGAACAGGATCTGGACCGTGCGTCAGCGTCGAACCGCATGTGGAAGATCCTTGGCTGTGGAGGGTTCTACCTGGGACCCTACGTAAAGGACATCGACCACTTTGCCAAAGACGGAGTGCACTGCGCCTGGTACGGCGACGCCGATCATGCGGCCGAGTTGACTCGCTACTATATGCAGGAACCCGACCGTCGCCTGCGCATCGCCCTGGCTGGAAGATCCCATGCCTTGGCCCATCATACCTATGCCCAACGCCTGGAGCTTCTGTTGCGGGGAGAGAGCTATCCTCTTCCTACGATCTTGTAATTCCTGAATTCAAACACGCGGATTCCGGTGAGCCGCTCGATTGCACCGGAGATGTAGTACCGCAGGAAACGCCAGCGAAAACGGCGCGGCTCGATGACTCGCTCGGGGTCATGGCGCCGGGCTGCAATCCATTCCTGGGCCACGGCGGGATGAGTTCCGGTGAAAGTACGTATGCCGGGTATCCAGTCCAGCAGTGGCAAGGTCTGATCCGTGCTGCGCCAGGGATAGAGCGTGCGATTCAGAGCGCGCTTCTCGCGGAGCGCCTGGCTCGGCCGGGCCCATCCATAGTGAAACATCTCGGCGTCGGTAAGCCGCGCCCGGATCTTTCGGTGGTTCGGTCCGACCCGAAAACCCTGAGCACCCTGGTAGGGTCGGATGTCGAGCTCCGGCGCCAGCCTCACCGCACGCACCTCCCGACGGTACCAGCGGCGATGCGTCGCCACTGTATCGAACCCACCATAAAAATGGACGTAGCGGACCAGCAATCCCTCGACGCCCTCGTCGGCGTCAACCCGCTGGATGGCGGCGGCAAGCACCGGCGCGCCCAGCTCGTGGAGCACTTCATCGGCTTGGATGTACACGCCCCAGGGATACCGGCAGGAGCGCATGGCACGGTGCGTCTCCATGCCGAGCACAGTGTTGCGCCGGCTCATGTCCCACTCGGTCTGAATGATGCGGATCTTGGGGTCGTTTATCGAGCGAATCAGATCGAGCGTACCGTCTTCCGAGCGGCCGACGTTGACCACTACTTCGTCACAGATTGGCAGGATCGAGCGGATACTCGCGACCACCGGAAAATCCAGCTTGATCGCATTCCGGACAATGGTGAAGCCGGACACTTTGACCACAGGAGCTCCGTCGGGCAGTGAGGGTAGGCAATCTGTCCTGTGGCGCCGGAGCCGAGCAAGAGTGCTCAGGTCGACGCGAGCAAAGACCGATAGAGCTCGGCGGTAGCGAGCACTGTCCGATCGAGCGGAAAGCGATTTCGTGCGGTGTGGCGCGCCGCGTCACCCAGTCGTCCCGCCAATTTCGAGTCCGAGAGCACCGCAGTAATTGCCTGGGCCCACCCGGAAGGTTCGAGCGGCTCTACCAGCAACCCGTCTACGCCGTTCGTGATCAGATCGCGATTGCCGGCGGCTGCGGAGGCAATCACGGGTTTGCCCAACGCCATGGCCTCGAGCAGCGCCTGCGACAGGCCCTCTATGCGGGAAGGCAGCAGGGAGATCTCGAGAAGGTCGAAGAGCGGGCGAACATGGGGGGTGAACGGAAGCATCACCACTGCATGCCGTGACGGTATCGCGTCCACCTCTCGCTTCAAAACAGCGTCAGAGCCGACTCCGGCGAGGACTAGTCGAACCGGAGTGGCCACCTCGCCGAGGGCGCGCAGCACCACCGCCTGGTCTTTCCGTCGAGCAACCACTCCGATCGTTCGACGGGACGGCTCCCACTCTATGCGGCGGCGCCACTCCTCCAGCGCGATGGCCGATACCGGACTATCTACCCGGGAGGTGATCAGGCCATTGGGAATGATTGCGAGCTTTTTCCGGCTGGTCCCTCGCCGCCCAAGTGCGTCGGCAACAGATGGACTCACAGCGATCACCCGGGCTGCCACACGGCTCACCAGCCAGTTCTCCAGCGCCAGGGTGCGAGGCATCTGCCTTCGGGTAACCACCAGCGGAGCGCTGAGTCGGCCGGTAAAGGCCAGCCAGCTGAGCGCAGCCCGATCTCTGGAGCTTTGCGAGTTCACCACGTCCACCGGGAAGCTCCGGAGCAGGCTGTGCAGCCGAGCGGCATTGCTGAGCCGACGCCGGGGCTCCAGGGCTATAGGGTGGACCTCCAGCCCACCCGCACGGGCCTGAGCTTCGACCTCCGAGCCGGGAGGGCATACGAATCGGATCTGAATACCGGCGCGCTGCAAACCCAGACTCAGGTGCAGCGTGGACGTAACCGAGCCGGCACCGCTCCCCTGGTGCAGCACCTGCATCACCGTGATCCTCACCCTGGCCGCCGGTTGGCGGCACCTCTCGGCGGCCGGTACATTGCGCCCCCATGCACGTAGCCCTCTACTCCAACAGCCGGGTGCCGGTGCGAGGATACGGTGGCACTCAGCGAGTGATTGTGTGGCTCGCGCGCGGCCTGGCTGCATTGGGGCATCGCGTCACCCTCCTGGCGCCAGCGGGGTCGCAGGTCCGGGAAGCGGAAGTCGTTGAGCTGGATCCTCGGGCGATGCGACGGCCCGACTTTGACTTGACGCCATACCTGCCGAACTCGGTCGAGTTGGTGCACCTGCATGCCCGGCTGGCCCGGGTTCCTCCTCAGCCGACTGTGATGACCCTGCACGGGAACCGGGCGGAGCCCACGGCGGCTCCAAATACGATTTTTCTGAGCGCGGATCACGCAGCTCGCCATGGAAGCACGGTCTTCGTCTACAACGGGATCGATCCATCCGAGTATGTGTTCCGGAAGAGAAAGGAGGGATATGATCTGTTCCTGGGTCGGCTCCACCGGGTCAAAGGTTATCGTTGGGCTATCCAGGGAGCCCGGCGCGCAGGCAAGAGTCTGATCGTTGCCGGGGGCTGGAGACCAAGCCTCCGCCGTTCGATTCGTTTTGCAGGCTCAGTGGAAGGCTCGCGTAAGGTGGAGCTCCTCGCTGGTGCGGAGTGTCTCTGGATGCCGGCACTGTGGGATGAGCCATTCGGATTGACGCTGGTCGAGGCGATGATGAGCGGCACACCAGTCCTCGGCACCCGACGCGGCGCCCTACCGGAGATCGTCTCGTCGGATGCGGGGCGATTGGGGCACACACTGGAGGAGCTGGTGCACCTGCGGCAGTCGGTTGCCGATTGCGAGCCGGAATCATGCCGGGCCCGTGCGGAGCGGTGGTTTACTCATATCAGAATGGCCGAGGAGTACACCCGCCTATACCACCATTACTTGAGCTCACGCGAGCTTCTTCCAGGTACCCGGACGAGCTGAAAGAGCTCGCTCTACTACAACTCGGCGGGAACGGCGGGTTCCTCATCCCGGAATTGCATATCGTACAGCCTGCGATACAGCCCTCCCGAGCGGAGCAGCTCCTGATGGCTGCCCCGCTGCACCACTCGTCCGGCGTCAAGAACTACGATCTCATCCGCATGGCGAATGGTGGTGAGCCGATGGGCGATCACCAGCACGGTACGCTGCTGCATCAACCGCTCGATCGCCTGCTGCACGAGGCGCTCGGATTCGGTATCCAGCGCACTCGTTGCTTCATCGAGAATGAGTATCGGCGGATCGCGCAGCAGGGCGCGGGCGATGGTCAGGCGTTGCCGTTGTCCCCCCGAGAGGAGCGTGCCCCGTTCGCCCAACATGGTGTCGTAACCGTTGGGAAGGGACCCAATGAATCCGGCCGCATTCGCTGCCCGCGCGGCAGCCTCGACCTGCTCTCGAGTGGCACCCGGCGTTCCGTAAGCTATGTTCGCGAGTACGGTGTCGTTCAGCAGAACCGTGTCCTGGCTGACCACCCCCATGAGCGATCGGAGCGATCTGCGGCTTAGCCGGGTGAGAGGAATGCCGTCCATCAGCACCTGGCCGCCCGTTGGATCGTGGAAGCGCGGCAGCAGGTCTGCGACGGTCGTTTTGCCCGCCCCCGAGGGACCCACCAGAGCCACGACCTGACCCCGGGCAAGGCGGAACGACACATCGTGCAGTACCAGATCCCCGGTTGGGTAACGGAAAGACACTCGGTCGAACACAATCTCCCGCTCGAACCGGGCCGTTCCATCCTCCGGTCGGTCCAGCTCGGCCGCGGGCTCATCCAGCAGGCTGAACACTCGCTCCGCGCTCGCAAGCGTTACGGCCATTGCGGCCGGGAATGATGCAATTGTCTTGAGCGGAGAGGACAGGCGCAGCGCGGCCATGAGGAATACAATGATCGCTTCGGGCGCCAGAGGGGCCTGCAGACCCACGAGTCCCGGCTTCGTGCCGGCCCAGATGATCAGGATGACCAGAAAGCCGGAAAACACCTCGGTCAGCGGGCTGGTTAGCGAGGAAAAGCGCTGCGTTCGGATTACCCGCTTCCGGTAGCGCTCCGCTTGGGCTCCGAAACGCTTGGCCTCCCGGTCCTCCTCGCCATAAGACCGAATGAGTCTGATGGCGCCAAGCCTTTCGGTCACCGTGGCAGTGATCTCTCCCCGCTCACGGGCCCGGTCCTGCGCATGACGGCGCAACCGGCGCACTAGCGATTGTAGCCCGATGACCAGCAGCGGCACGCATGCCAGCGTCAGCAGGGTAAGCCGCAGAGAGATCTGGCTCAGGATGACCAATGTGGTGATCACCACGACGACGTTCTGAAACAGAGACAGCAAGGACGCCGTGATCACGGTTTTGGTTTGATCGATCTCCGTAATCATGGCCGAAATCAGCTGCCCCGCCCTAGTACGCTGGAAGAAGTCGATATCGAGGGTAAGCAGGTGACTGAACAACCGGGTGCGCAGGTCGCGTACCAATCCTTCCTGCGCGCGTACCGAGATCTGACCCGACGCGTAGCTGAAGACATTCTTGACCAAAAGGCCGATTGCCAGCAGCACCACCAGCCGGCCGGCAGCCTGGCCCGGCGTCAGCCCAGCCACAAGCGGCTCGACCACTCGGTCCATGATTTCTTCCAGGCGGGTGGAGCCTGGCCGGAGCTGTCCGGCAGTCCCGAACAGATTCTTGAGGAGCGGAATCAGCACCACGAGGGTAAAGCCGTCGAGCAGGGAGGCCATAAACGTCGTGACCAGCCCTAGCGCCAGTAGTCCGCGATAGGGCCGGACCAGACGCAGCAGCCGCAGCTCGGTACGCACTAACCCTGTCGCGGCATGAGCAGGGCTATCGGCAGCAGGACCTCCTCGGGCGAAACGCCTCCATGAAGGAAGGCGCCCCTGTAGCGGGCCTGATATTCCCGCAGTTTTGTGGGATACACGAAAAACCGGTCGCCCGTGGCCAGCAGAAGGCGGGTCCCCGGTGTGCGAGCCGGCAGCCCGAAGCTCGGCAGGTCGTCCACGATCACAGCCGACTCCGGATCCTGGGCCCGCAAGTCGTCCCCGAACTTGTAGCGAAGGTTAGAGGTGGTGTCCCGTTTGGCGAACACGGTTGCGGGTGTGTGACAGTGGATGGATCCGTGATCCGTTGTCAGGAGCACGGGAACTCCCCTGCGCTCGGCCTCGCGCAGCGCATCCCACAGTGGGGATCGCTCGAACCAGGTCCGGGTGAGATTACGAAGCGCCGGCGTGTCGCGGGCGACCTCGAACAGCGTGGAGTTCTCGGTGCGGCCATGGGTCAGCTGGTCGATGAAGTTGAACACCAGCGCAGTCACGCCGTCCTGCGCCAGATGCGCGGGAAGGCGCTTGAGCAGCCCTTCACCGTCTGCCGCGGTGAACACCTTCTCATAGTGAATCGGAACGCTCCTGCCGGTGAGCTCCCGCAAGTGCTCGCTCAGCAACTCCGCCTCGTGAGCATTGAGGCTGGCATCCTCGTGGTCGTTCCACCAGCGCGGGTAGCGCGCCTTGATCTCCGCCGGGAAGAGTCCGCTGAATATGGCGTTCCGCGCGAACGGCGTTGCGGTGGGTAGGATTGAGAAGTAGTGCGCAGTCTCGATGTCGAATCGCGCACTGATCAGGGGCCGGATCATCGCCCATTGATCCAGACGGAGGCAGTCCACCACAACCAGCATGGCCTTCCCATGCATGTCCAGCACCGGCCGCAGGAACTCCGCACCGATGTCCACTGAAAGTGGTGGTCGGTCGCTGCCACCCTCATGCAACCACTTGGCGTAATTGCGCTGCAGGTAACGGGCAAAATCCTGCCGTAGGCTGTCCTGCAGCGTCCGCAGCGCGTCCTGCAGCCCGGGCTCATCGGCTTGGCCGAGGCGAACCTCCCACTCCGCCAGCTCCACCACCAGTTCCACCCACTCGCGCCACGCCAGCGGCCCACCCCGTCGCGCCTCGAGCTCGCGAAACCGGGTCGCGAAGTCCCGGGAGAGCCGCTGTTGCCGAATCCGGTCTCCCTCGAGCAGCCGAGTCACCACCGAGAGGATCTGGCGCGGGTTCACCGGCTTGATGAGATAGTCCGAAATTTCGGCGCCGATGGCATCCTTCAGGGTATCGGGTTCCTCGCTCTTGGTTACCATGACCACCGGCATACCATGGTCGATGGCCCGAATAGCCTGGAAGAGATCGAGGCCGCGCCGCCCCGGCATCTGCTCGTCAAGCAACACGACTCCATAGGGCTGGCGCTGGAGCAGCACCAGCGCATCGTCGCCATGCGTGCTGGTCTCCACCGCAAACCCCTGCTCCTCGAGGAACAGAATGTGAGATGTGAGGCTCTCGACCTCGTCATCCACCCACAAGATGCTTTTCGGACGGGGCATGCCGTCAAAGCTACAAGCGTGAGCGGGGAGCGGTAAACACTGAGCCGAGGGCAACGGGAGCCTCCAGCTGGAATTCTGGCGCTTACCGCACACCGCCGACCGCAGTACTTTCACGCCGTGCTCGACGCTTCAGCGCCTAACGTACTGGCCGTAAGGTTCAGCTCCATTGGCGATGTACTCCTCACGACTCCGCTGCTGCGGGCCATCCGGCGGCGCCATCCCACCGCTCGGATAACCGTGCTCACCAAGCTGGTGCACGCACCCCTGCTCAGTCACAATCCCTATGTGAACGACGTCATCGGATTACCGGCTGATCGGGGGGTATTTGGGCTGGCTGCCGAGCTGCGGCGCAACCGGTTTACCCATCTGCTCGATCTCCACGACAGCGTCCGAAGCCGCATGCTGCATCTGCTGGTTCCGGGCCGCTGGCGCAGGTATCCCAAACACCGGCTGGCACGTGCGGTGCTCATCCATGCCAAGCGGAACTGGTACCGTGATCCGCGCCAGGTCGCGGAGCGCTACTTCGATGCGGCAAGAGATCTGGATGTCACGCCCGACGGTGGTCCGCCCGACCTTTTTCTATCGGCCGAAGCAGTGCGCGAGACAGCCGACTGGATGGACAGGATCGGCCTGCGGGGAGACCGGCCCCTGTTAGCTCTCGCACCGGGAGCGGCGCACGCCACAAAGCGCTGGCCGCTGGAGCACTGGCACGCGCTGGCGAGGCGGCTTATCGCCGACGGCTTTGAGCTGATCGTCGTAGGTGGTAGTGAGGACATCCGGATTGCTCGGGCAATCGTGGCGAATGCCGGAGACCGCGCAGTCAACGCTGCCGGTCAGTTCGGACTCCAAGGCACGGGAGCCGTGCTCCAGCGGGTACGGGGGCTGGTCTCGGGCGATACCGGCGTCATGCACCTGGCAACCGCCGTGGGCACTCCGGTAGTGGCGCTGTTCGGCCCTACCGTCCGTCCGTTCGGATACTTCCCTTACACCCCTCGCGCCGAGGTCGTCGAGCTTCCGCTGGGATGCCGACCCTGTAGCAGCAAGGGGAGCTCCCGCTGCCCCTTGGGTCATCATCGCTGCCTCGGTGATATGCGCCCCGAGCTGGTGCTGGAAGCCGTGCGCCGGAGTGTGGCGTGAGCGATTGGGACCCGTCAGCGAATGCCCTCCTGTCCTTGCTCGCACAGACCGCGCGTGGACCCAAGCGTGGTGACCTGTTCGCGCTTTGGCTGACTCTCCGGGTCGCTCAGGACCTGGTGTTGGATCCTCCCTTGCAGGAACGGACGCATCGCCGCCGGCTGCAAGCGCTCGAACGCAGGCTATCCAGTCTTACGATGCCGCCGCCTCTTCGGCGCGCGCTCGCCTCAGCCGTCAGCCAGTTGCGCGACATTCGACCGGAAACGGCAGCGCAGGTGCTCAGCCAGTTGGTGGCGCCCGCGCGGGATGCGGGTGGCGCGGAGGCAGGCGAGGCTCTGGCGACGGCGGCAAGGAAAGTCCGGCAGGCAATTCTTAACGATCGACGGAGCGGGGAAGCGGGGATGCAGGTAAAGAGCTAGCGACCCGCATTTCTGCTTATACTGTGCTATGCCCCGCCGAAGCAGGCGCCCTCAGTCGGGCACCGAGTCGCTGCTGGAAAAGCTGCTGACCCGGCTAGACCAGCAGGATTCCGACGCGCTCGCCGCTGACACCGTTCCCACTGGTTTTGGCTCCCTGGATCGGGTGCTGGGAGGCGGGTTTCGCCGCAAAGATCTCGTGGTGTTGTCCGGCGACGTCGGCAGTGGCAAATCGGCCCTTGCCCTCGCCATTGCCGTACGCGCGGCCGGAGCTCAGATACCCACGCTGTTTTTCTCGGGCGAGATGAGCGCAGACCGCGTGCTGGAACGAGCACTGGCGCTGGAAGGCCGCGCATCGATCGATGACCTGCGTCAGGGCCGGGTGGACGAGCCGTCCCGGATCGAGATCGGGGCTGCAGCCGTACGGCTTCGGCATAGCCCGTTGCTGGTGCGGCCACTCCTCGGTGCCACCTTCGCTGAGATCAGCGACGCCTTGGACATGGTTCCGCGGCGGCAGCTGCTGGTCATCGACTCACTCCAGCTCATCGCACCGCCCCAGCCGACCGCGCGCCTTCAGCAGCGAATCGCCCAGACGGTTCGGGCTCTTAAGGCGCTGGCCGTAGAGCGGGACATCGCAATTCTGGTGATCGCCCAACTGCCCAATCATCGGGCCCACCGGGCGGACCCCCGTCCCGTGCTGGACGACCTGGGCGCCTTCGGCACCATAAAGCAGAGCGCCGACGTGGTTCTGATGATCTATCGTGAAGAGATGTACCGCCCGGGACAGGGCGTGGAAGGTGCGACCGAACTGATCGTAGCCAAGAACCGGAATGGGCCCACCGGGTTCGTGGATCTCTATTTTTATCCCCGGTGGCTCCGCTTTGTAGACATGCTGGATGCCGACTAGGGCGGTGAGACCATCAGCCGCGCTGGGATCTCCGAGGCGTTGAGTCCGAAGGCGTGGACCTGGTCGTATCCTGGGCCACCACCGCTCCTGTCAACTGAACCATCGTTCCTGGCCGATCCTTCGCGCTCCAGATTCGTACCCAGAGCGGCGGCCCGTCATGCTCCGCGTACAGCGCGGTCGCGCCATCCGGGGTCTTGGTATCGCTCACCAACCGCCAGGTTCCCCGCGTCAACTGCGACCGATAATACTCCGTTACCTGCCCGGTCTCCATCGGAGAGTAGATCGTGAGCTGTAGTGCATCCGCGCTGCCGCTGCGGGAGACGACCTGCGGATTGGCCGGGAGCGGCAGATGCGAAAAAGCCTTGTTAAACGCCGGCGGTTTGGGCGGTGCCGGCTCCGACTCACAGGAGATGAGCGCTGCCGCCGCGAGGCCCAGACAAACTCTAGAAATTGGCATAGAGGGCTGAGGTTAGCGCAGTGATCGCGTTGCCGCAAGCGGGTGCGGCGCTTATGTTTCCGACTGCCGCACCGGATCATCCGCAACCCTCGACATTCGCGCTCCCCAAGGAGTTCGGCCATGGCCGGCCACAGTAAATGGAAGCAGATCAAGCGCAAGAAAGCGATCACTGACGCGAAGCGCGCCTCGTCCTGGACCAAGGTCATCCGGGAAATCACCGTGGCGGCGAGGAGCGGAGGCGGAGATCCAGGGGGCAATCCGCGTCTGCGTACGGCCATCGACGCCGCCAAGGCGGTCAACATGCCGGGCGAGAACATCGAACGCGCCATAAAGAAGGGAACCGGCGAGCTTGAGGGCAGCGTCTACGAGGAGCTGACCTACGAGGGTTACGGTCCCGGTGGTGCAGCCATCTTCATTGAAGCAACTACCGATAACCCTAACCGAACCGTGGCCGAGATCCGTCACGCGTTCAGCCGGAACGGCGGCAATCTAGGAGCCACGAACTCGGTGGCTTGGATGTTCGATCGGAAAGGACAGATTTATCTCGACGCTGCACGGCAGGATGAAGACAGCGCCCTCGAAGCGGCTCTGGAAAGCGGCGCCGAGGATTTTGTCCGGGAAGGCGACCAGTACATTGTCACCACCACGCCTTCTCAGCTGCACGCGGTACAGGATGCGCTCCGGTCCAAGGGACTTGCCATCGATTCCGCTGAGCTTGCGATGGTGCCCCGGAACACGGTGCGGGTGGAAGGCGCCGACGCTGAGCGGATGGTACGCCTCATGGATGTGCTCGAAGAGCTGGATGACGTATCCAAGGTATTCTCCAACTTCGATATCGACGCGGCGCAGCTGGCCGAGGCGGAGGCCTGAGGCGGGCGCGGTGAAAGTGCTCGGCATCGATCCGGGGACGGCAATACTGGGGTATGGCGTGGTGGGTAGTGGGTCGGGCCGGCATCCCGCACTGCTCGAGTGTGGCATCCTGACCACTCGTGCACGGGATCCACTTCCGGCACGCCTTCGCATGCTCTACGACGGTGTTAGTGCCCTGCTCGCCCGGCATGCGCCCGAGTCCCTGGCAGTCGAGAGCGCCTTCTATGGACGCAACGTCCGAACTGCGGTTGTACTCAGCCACGCCCGCGGCGTCATCCTGCTGGCCGCTGAGCTGGCCGGGGTCGCGGTCGCGGAATACTCCCCGGCACTCATCAAGAAGACCATCGTGGGCCGCGGCGCCGCCCTGAAGCCGCAGGTCGGCTACATGGTGGCGCAGCTCCTCCGGCTCAAGTCGCCGCCGGCGCCGGAGGATGCAGCGGACGGTGTTGCAGTGGCCCTCACGCATATAATGCTGGCTAGGCGCCGCTCGCTCGTCCAACACGTCGCAGGTGAGGGGTGATTGCAACCCTGAGCGGTGTCCTGGCGGAGCGGGACGGTGAGTCGCTGGTCGTGCAGACCGAGGGAGGAGTGGGTTACGCCGTCAGTGTCACCCTCGGGGTCGCTCAAAGGCTCCCTGCCCGTGGCGCCCGAGTGAGTCTCTTCACGGAGTTGGTGGTGAAGGAGGACGGATGGTCGCTCTATGGCTTCGATACGGCCATCGAGCGCCAGGTCTTCCGGTACCTGCTGACGGCCAGTGGGTTCGGCCCCAAGCTGGCTTTGGCGCTGCTCTCGTCCCTCGGCCCGGAGCGGACGGTGCGCAGCATTCAATCGCGAGATTTGTCGGCCCTGAGCTCAGTGAGTGGAATAGGCCGGAAGAAAGCGGAACGCCTGGTGCTGGAGCTGCAGGACCGCTTCAGCGACGTGGTGGTGGATACCCGGGTGGGACGGCTGGAAGGCTCTGACGAAGCGGTACGGGCACTGATCAACCTAGGCTACGCCCAGTCGTCCGCCGATGACGCGGTGCGCGCCGCGCTCGCCGCCGGCACTCCCGCGGAAACGCCGCAACTCATCCGGCGAGCCTTGCAACAGCTCGCCACCTCCCGCGGAGGCACCTGACTCCAATGACTGTTCCCGCTACTACGGCCGAATGGATCTGCACCCGCTGCGGTGCCACCAACCGCAAGCTCGTCCCGGTTCGCACGACGCAGGTCTCGGATAGCTGCGTCACCTGCCACTCCGCCCACGTGGTCGAGGTAGATCGGCGGCCGGTCAGATGGAGAGCGCGCGCTGACGAGTGAAGAAGCTTACGTTTCTGGTTCTATGACCAAGCTCCAGATTACCACGCCCGAGGCGATCCCCGAGGAAAGCAGCGCCGATGCGGCACTGCGTCCCTCCAGGCTGGACGAGTTTGTCGGTCAGAGTCAGGTGAAGACCTCGCTTCAGATCGCGATCGACGCCGCGCGGGCGCGCCGGGAGCCACTGGACCATACCCTCTTTTTCGGACCGCCCGGCCTCGGCAAGACCACTCTTGCGATGCTGATGGCGCGGGAGATGGGCGTGCAGCTCCGAACCACGTCGGGGCCAGTTCTGGAGAAGCCGGGTGATCTGGTAGGCCTCCTCACCTCGCTCGGTCCCGGGGACATGCTCTTCATCGACGAGATCCACCGGCTTCGGCCCGCGCTGGAAGAGTTCCTCTATGCGGCAATGGAAGACTTCCGGGTGGACGTGAGGATCGCGGAGGGGCCGAACGCCCAGACCATACCGATGAGCCTGGAGCGGTTTACCCTCGTCGGCGCCACCACCCGCTTCGGCCTTCTGACACCTCCAATGCGGGCGAGGTTCGGCATTGTTGAGCGCTTGAGCTTCTACCCCGCCGACGAGCTCCAGCAGATCATTGCCCGATCCGCGGCTATTCTGGGCGTTCCCATCGACGGTCAGGGAGCCGAGGAGATTGCACGCCGCAGCCGGGGCACGCCGCGGGTAGCCAACCGGCTGCTTCGCCGGGTGCGGGACTATGCGGAGGTTCGCGCCGACGGGCGGATCACGGCGGAGGTTGCGGCGGCAGCGCTGGCCCGCCTGAACGTCGATGAGTTCGGGCTCGATGATATGGATGCCCGGATCCTGACCACGATCATCGAGAAGTTCGGCGGCGGGCCGGTTGGCCTGGGAACAGTCGCCATCGCCGTCGGCGAGGATGCCGGCACCCTCCAGGACGTGTATGAGCCCTATCTGATTCAACAGGGCTTCCTGCAGCGCACTCAGCGGGGCCGCTGCGCCACTGCCCTCGCGTATCGCCGGTTCGGTCTGACGCCGCCGGCGGTGCAGGCCACCATCTTTGACGCCTGAGTTCACCCGCACCAGCGATTTCCAGTACGACCTTCCGACCGAGCTCATCGCGCAAGAACCGCTACCGGACCGAGGAGGAAGTCGTCTCCTTGTAGTGCGGCGCGGCACTCCTGCCGCTGAGCCGGTTCTGGAGGACTCTCGCTTCGACACCCTGCCCGCCTTGATCCCTCCAGGCGACCTCCTGGTGATCAACACGACTCGGGTGCGGCACGCTCGGCTGCTGGGCACCCGGGCTTCCGGTGGTCCAGCGGAAATTCTGCTGATCCATCCAGCTGTAGGGGACACCTGGGTTGCCATCGGGAAGCCCGGCAGCGCTTTGCGACCGGGCAAACGAATAACCCTCGGTCCGGAAGCGTCGGTCGAAATTGTCGAGGTCTTGCCGAACGGCAATCGTTTGGTCCGGTTCCTTGGCACCAGCGCCGAGGAGGCCATGCGCCGCTACGGACGGCTGCCCCTTCCGCCATATATCGATCGGGCTCCGGATCAGCGGGACGAGAGCCGATATCAGACCATTTACGCGCAGGCTGAAGGGAGCGTCGCGGCTCCTACCGCGGGACTCCATTTTACGCGCGAGCTCATCGAGCGGCTCGCCCGGGCAGGGGTGCACATCGAAGGTCTGGATCTACAGGTTGGGACCGGCACCTTCAAGCCCGTGGAGGTAGAAGATCCAACTCAGCACGAGATGCATCCCGAGCATTACATGATCTCACCGGAGCTGGCGCAGAGCATCGATCGAGTCAAACAGGCCGGACGCAGCGTGTGGGCAGTTGGGACGACAGTTGTGAGGGCCCTGGAGAGCGCCGTCCGGGAAGATGGCACGATCCAGTCCGGTGAGGCCGAGACCACGCTCATGATCCTGCCCGGTTACCGGTTCAGGGTAGTCGACCGGTTGATAACGAACTTTCACCTACCCCGGTCGACCCTGCTGATGCTGGTTTGCGCGTTTGCGGATCGAGAGCTTGTGCTGGCGGCCTACCAGCACGCCGTAGCCGCCAGGTACCGTTTCTATTCTTACGGTGATGCCATGGTGATTATCTGACCTGGGCCAGCTGGTGACGTTCTCCAACCCTTCGGCCAATGCCGCGGTCGCGGCTGCTTCTTATGTGAGAGCCCTGCTGGACGTGCTCGGCTCCCGCGATCCTCTTACGGTCATGGCCGAGCTGATGCCCTGGATAGAGCAGCGGGTCCGAGGCGTACCCGACGCTGCCCTGCGCCGTCCGGAAGCCCCCGGAAAGTGGTCGGTACTTCAGGTTATTCAGCACCTGGCCGACAGCGAGCTGGTCATGGGTTACCGGATCCGGATGGTTCTAACGCAGGACTACCCACCGCTGCCAGGATACGACCAGGACCAGTGGGCCAGGGAGTTTCAGTACGACCAGGTACCCCTGACCCTTTCTCTCGACCAGCTTCGAGCTCTGCGGACCGCGAACCTGCATCTCTGGTCCAGGCTGTCATCAAGGCAACTGGAACGGGTGGGGCTGCACGCCGAGCGCGGCGCAGAAAGCGTGGGCCATCTGCTTCGGTTGCTGGGCGCCCACGATCTGGTACACCGCCGGCAAATTGACCGGATCCTGTCCTCCGCAGGCTGATGTTCGAGTACGTCGTCGAGAGAACCGAAGGGTCGGCCCGAGCCGGAACCCTCACCCTTCCCCACGGCAACGTGCAAACGCCGGCGTTTATGCCGGTTGGAACGCACGCTGTCGTTCGCGGCCTCAGCGCCGCGGATGTCCGCCGCACCGGTGCTCAGATCATTCTGGGTAACACTTACCACCTGCACCTGCGTCCGGGTGAGTCCGTGGTGCACGCCATGGGCGGGCTCCACCGGTTTACCACCTGGAGCGGTCCCATGCTCACCGACTCCGGCGGCTTTCAGGTCTTTTCGCTGGAAGGCTTGCGCCGGATCGAGGAGCACGGAGTGCAGTTCCAGAGCCACATCGACGGCACACTACGGATGCTGACTCCGGAAAGCGCCGTGGACATCCAGTGGCAGTTGGGTGCGGACATCGCAATGGCATTCGATCACGTAGTGCCGGGCCAATCCAGTTACGAAGCCGCCCGGGAAGGCATGGAGCGAACGCTTCGCTGGCTGGACCGGTGCAAGCAGAGGCATGCGCAGTTAGCGGGGAAGCTGGACAGCGGCGAAGCGGGGATCCCCCTGCCGCAAACCCTATGGCCCATCATCCAGGGCGGTATTCACGACGAGCTTAGGATGCGATCCCTGGAAGGCACACTAGAGCGCGGACCCTGGACTGGTGTGGCAATCGGCGGGCTGTCTGTCGGCGAATCGAAACCGGTGATGCACCGGGTCATCGAGCTGCTGACACCGGCGCTGCCGGTGAACACTCCCCGTTATCTTATGGGCGTTGGATTCCCTCCCGATTTGCTGGAAGGGATTGGAAGGGGCATCGACCTTTTCGACTGCGTGGCCGCAACGCGGAACGGACGCCACGGCACGGCCTGGCTTCCTACGGGCAGGCTGAACGTGCGGGGAGCCGCCCTCAAGGGCTCGACTGCGCCGCTCGACCCCGACTGTGATTGCGAGACCTGTACGACGTACCCGCGGGGATACCTGCGGCACCTGTTCATGGTCGAGGATATCCTGGGCCTGCGATTGGTCTCGATCCATAATATTCGCTTCCTGGTGCGGCTCGGCGAAGAGGCTCGGGCCCGCATCCTGGATGGCACGTTTTGCGGCTGGAGCCGGGGATGGCTGAGCCGGTACTACGCTGGAGGAGACTGAGGAATGCTACAGACCGGTTCGGGAGGCGGTGGCTTTACCATCCTGCTGCTGCAAATGGCGGCGATTGGACTGGTGTTCTACTTCCTGATTCTGCGTCCGTCCGGCCAGGCCCGTAAGCGGCACGCCGAGCTGCTGACCAGGTTGAAAAAAGGCGATGAAGTCCTGACCAGCGGCGGCATCATTGGCCGGGTCCGAGAGATCAAAGAGGTGGAAGGCGATGGGCTCAAGGAGGTAAGAGTTACCATCGAGAGTGGCACCTCAACAGTTGTCGTCGAGCGGTCTCGAATCATTCGGGTGGGCAACAGCTCCGCAGCCAGCGGCCCCGCACCCGCATGAGCCTGCTCCCGATTCACCTGTTGGGGTCTCCCGTCCTGCGCCAGCATAGCGTCGAAGTGCCGGCGGTCGACGACGAAGTCCGCCGGTTAATTGCTGACATGTTCGAGACGATGGATGCTGCGAAGGGCATCGGACTCGCCGCCAACCAGGTAGGGGCCGCGCGGCGCGTGGCGGTGATCGGGGTGGACGATGAGCGCTTCGCACTGATCAATCCACGGATCATAGAAACCGAAGGCCGGGAGACGGCGGAGGAAGGCTGTCTCTCGATACCGGAAATTTACGCGGACGTCAGCCGGCCGGAGCGCATAGTGGTCGAGGCCCTCGATGCAGACGGAGCTTTGTTTCGCCGAGAAGCGACCGGCCTGCTGGCACGCGCCATCCAGCACGAGATCGATCATCTCGACGGCATCCTCTTTCTCGATCATCTCAGCCTGATAAAGCGGCAGATGCTACTGGCCAAGTGGCGCCGGGAGCACAGGGACGATGCGGCTCTCACTCGAGAGGTGTCCGGAGCATCTACCCGGTCGGGGTAATGCGCATCGTCTTCTTCGGGACGCCCGAATTCGCCGTGGCATCCTTGCAGGCGCTCATCAAGAGCCGGTTCTCTGTCACCGGTGTGGTCACCCAGCCGGACAAGCCCCAAGGCCGGTCCCGCTCCGAGCTGGTCCCTCCCCCGATCAAGGTAGCAGCCCAGTCCGCAGGCATCCCGGTGCTTCAGCCGGTGCGTCCGGTGGGAGACGTGTTCACCACCAGTCTGCGCCGTCTGGAACCGGAGCTCGGCGTAGTAGTTGCTTACGGCCACATTCTCCGGCCGGAAGTCCTCTCGATTCCACCCCGTGGCATGATCAACGTGCATGCGTCCCTGCTGCCCCGATATCGAGGCGCTGCACCCATCCAGCACGCAATCCTGCGGGGTGAAACCGAAACTGGCGTCAGCATCATGCAGATGGAGGCTGGGCTGGACAGCGGACCCGTACTTCACCGGGTTGCAACCCGGATCGAGCCAGACGAAACTGCCGGCGAGCTGACTACCCGGCTCTCTGTGCTGGGCGCAGCGAGCTTGATCGAGGCGTTATCCCTGATTTCGGGAGGACTCGCCAGGGCACAGCCGCAGGACCACAGCCGCGCTACCTACGCGCCCAAGATCGACCGGGAGGCGGCCCGGCTGGCGTGGGAGCGCGATGCCACCACTCTCGTGCGACAAGTCCGCGCCTTCGACCCGGCACCAGGAGCGTGGGCCATCCTGAATGGAGGCACGCTCAAGGTGTTCGGCGCACGGAAGGTTCCCGGCAGTGGAGAACCCGGCACTGTGCTCGCCGCTGGCGAGCGGCTGGTGGTGGCCGCCGGTCAGGACGCAGTCGCCATTCGGGAAGTTCAGCCTGCCGGCAAAACCAGAATTCCAGTGGCGGCATGGGTGAGGGGACGGGGCATTGCTTTGGGACAACGCCTGAAGTGAGGCCCCTCCCCCGTCTGCATGCCGTGACCACCAGCGCGCTCTTATCGCACCCTGAGCTGGGAATCCGAGCCGCGGCAATAGCTGCCGCGGGGTCGGCGATCGCGTTGCACGCTCGAGCCCGGGAATCTGCCGGCGCTTTCCTGGCAGCCGCTGCCCAGCGGCTGCTCTCGCTGGCTCGGCCTCCTGGGGCCGCCGTTATCGTAAACGCCCGCACCGATGTAGCAGCGGCGGTTGGGGCACACGGGGTTCAGCTCGCGCGAGCCGATCTCGCCCCTCCTGATGTCAGACAACTGTTTTCTGGCTGGATCGGGTGCTCGGTGCACAGCGTTGAGGAGGCAGCGATTGCGGCTACCGAAGGAGCAGACTTCCTCATGGTCGGTAACGTGTACGAGACTGCGTCGCATCCCGGCCGACCGGGAGCGGGCCTGGACTTGGTTCGTCGCACCAGCCGCATAGGCGTACCGGTCATCGCCATCGGAGGCATAACAGCCGACCGGGCCGTAGAAGTCCGGGACGCCGGCGGCTACGGTGTTGCGGCCATCCGAGCCTTGTGGGAATCCGCAGATCCTGCCGCTGCCGCGATGCAATTCCTTCAACCCTGGGCCGACCAGTGACTGAGCTTGCCATCACTGTCAACGGCGAGCCGCGACGGATTACAGGCCCGGCAACGGTAGCCGATCTGCTGCGGAAGCTGCAGCTGGATCCTCGCACGGTTGTTGTCGAGCTCAACCGGCAAATCATCCGGCGCGCCGTGCTGGGTGAGACGAAGCTCGGCGATGGGGATGCCGTCGAGCTGGTCCACTTCGTCGGGGGCGGGTGAGCTTATCTTTCGATATGACTACGATTCCCGTCGAGACCTTTACCGACACGCCGCTTTCTATAGGCGGCCGCCAGTTCCGCTCTCGCCTCATGGTCGGCACCGGGAAGTACCGCGACAACGCGGTAATGGCCCGCGCTCTCGAGGCATCTGGTGCCGATATCGTGACCGTGGCGGTTCGCCGGGTCGACCTCGATCGGACCAGGGAGGAAGGTATCCTCTACCACCTCCGGCCCGAGGATTACTTCCTGCTGGCCAATACCGCCGGGTGTTACACGGCGGAGGAGGCTATACGCTATGCGCGACTGGCCCGGGAAGCCGGCTTTAACGAATTCATCAAGCTTGAAGTCATCGGCGACCGGGACACCCTGCTTCCCGACACCGAAGGCTTGCTGACCGCCGCTCGCCAGCTCACCAAGGAAGGCTTCGTGGTGCTGGCTTATACCAACGACGATCTCGTTACCGCGCTCCGGCTCGAGCAGGCCGGCTGTGCCGCCGTGATGCCACTGGCGTCTCCGATCGGCAGCGGTTTGGGATTGCTGAACCCCTACAGCATCCGCACGATCAAGAGCAGGCTCAGCGTCCCGGTTATTGTGGATGCGGGAGTGGGAACGGCCTCGGATGCCTGCCTTACCATGGAGCAGGGTGTGGACGGAATCCTGATGAATACCGCACTTGCCGAAGCCAGCGACCCGGTTGCGATGGCTACGGCGATGCGGCTCGCGGTTGACGCGGGTCGGCTCGCCTTCCTCGCCGGGCGCATGCCTCGCCGTGAGATCGCGGTACCGTCGAGCCCGGTGCGAGGCATGTTGGGATAGATCAGGCGTGTCGGTTGGATTAAAGCCGCGCCGTGCGGCCCTGAACATCCTGAGACATGTACGAGGCGGACAGCCATTCGAGGCGGCACTCTCGGACGGAGTGAGCCGCTTGCCCGAGCCGGATCGTCGGCTGGCCCACGAGCTTGCGGCCGGAGTGCTGCGTCAGCGGACAACTCTCGATCGGCAGCTCGCCTCGCTCGTGCCCCGCGGTTGGGAGGCAGTGGGGGCGGACCTCCAGGATATTCTGCGACTGGGGGCGTACCAGCTCACCGAGCTCGAAAGAGTGCCGGCCCACGCAGCGGTAAACACGAGCGTTGCTCTGGCAAAGCACACAGCGGGCAGCCGGGCAGCCGGGTTTGTCAACGCCGTGCTGCGGAAGCTGACCCGCTCAGCTCCCATTGTCGATATTGAGTCCGCGGTGGCGCCGGGAGCGCTGGCGGATAAGTATTCCCACCCGATGTGGCTGGTGAGCCGCTGGGTGGAAATCTTCGGAGTTGAACAAACCGAGGCTCTGCTCCGGTGGAACAATACCCGGCCGCGGCTCGTGGCTCAGGCAGCCCGCGAAGATTTGCAGGAGCTGGAGGTCCGCTGGCGATCCGCTGGTATCACAGTTACACCGGCGCCCTTTGGTGCAGGACTTGTGCTGGATGGCGTACGGCCTTCCGAGTTGCCGGGATACCAGGAGGGCCACTTTATCATCCAGGATCCCGCTCAGGCGCTGCTGGTCCAATTCATAGACCCGCCCCGCCAAGCGATTCTGTACGATGCCTGCGCCGCACCAGGTGGTAAGACTATCGCGCTGGGGCGGCGGGTTGCCCGAACGGTGGCGGGAGAGGTTCAGCGTGCCCGAGGACGCCGTCTGGCCGAGAATCTGACGCGCGCTGGAAGCGGGCGGGAACACGCAGTAATTGCGGATGCCAGGAAGCCTCCAGTGCGGGTTCTGGATATCGTGCTTCTCGATGCGCCGTGTATGGGAACGGGAACCTTCGCTCGTCATCCCGATGCCCGATGGCGGGTGAGCATGGACGCGCTCACCCGAATCCAGCGATTACAGGGTGATCTGCTGGAGAGCACTGCGCAGGTCGTCGCGCCCAATGGACTACTGGTATACTCGACGTGCTCAGTCGAGCCGGAGGAAAACCAGATGCAAGTGGACGCCTTTCTGCGCCGCCACCCTGAGTTCGAGCGAGACTCAGCCGGGCATATCGATCCGGCCTTGCTTTCCCCCCGCGGCGACCTGACTATCCTGCCGCAGCGGCACGGAATGGATGGCGCGTACGCGGCGCGGCTCAGGAGGATCGGATGAGGGCCCGGCGCCACGTCAGCTCGGGCGTGCCTCTCTTCCAGTCCGGACCAGGTCGCGCCTTCCTGCGAGACATGGGGCTGGTGGTCGGCACCTTCGTCATTGGGTACGGCATTTCCGCGCTCTGGATCTCGCCCGGATCGGTGTTCAGCAAGGACCACTCGCTGCCGCGGGTACTGGAAATGCCGGAGGCCAAGGCGCGACAACAGCTGACTGAGCTCGGCTTCCGGCCGCGGCTCGATGGTGAGCGCCCGCATGAAGTCTTTCCCGCCGGCACCGTCATCTGGCAGGATCCTCCACCCGGCACCGTGCTGCAGCCGAACAGCGTGGTGCAGCTCGTGCTAAGCTCCGGCCCCGCGATGGTAGTGGTCCCGGACGTCATCGGTTTCAACGTGCCGCAGGCACGTACCGTGCTGACGGCAGCGGGGATGCGAGTTGGCACGGTCGATTCTGGCGCCGCGGGTCAGGAGGCAGGCGTGGTGCTGGCTACCCGCCCGTCGGCCGGAGTGGGCAGACCGAGAGGATCAGCAGTCGCGCTGGTGGTGAGTCGCGGCCCAGAGGAGACGCCATGAGCGTGAGAATTGCGCCTAGTGTGTTGAGCGCCGACTTGGGGCGGCTCAAGGAGCAGCTCGACGCCGCGGTTTCCGGCGGGGCCGACTGGATTCACGTGGATGTCATGGACGGCCATTTTGTCCCGAACCTGACGTTCGGCGCACCTCTCATCCGCGCTCTCAGGAAGCTGACTGACCGCCCACTCGATGTACATCTCATGGTGGAGCGCCCCGAGCACTACCTGGTGGAATTTGCCGAGGCCGGCGCCGCAGTTTTCACCTTCCATCCCGAAGCCACGGTTCACGTGCAACGGCACCTGGCGTCGGCGCGGGAGCTGGGCATGCGGGCCGGCCTCGCGCTCAACCCGTCGACTCCGATCGCGGTACTCCAGGAGGTGCTTGACGACGTAGACCTGGTGCTGATCATGTCAGTCAATCCCGGCTTCGGTGGCCAGACTTACCTGCCGCAGGCTACCGACAAAATTCGCCGGGTTCGCGGCCTACTGGATCAACACGGCTCACGGGCCGCGCTGGAGGTGGACGGAGGAATCACAGTGGAAACGATTGCGGAGGCGTGGAGTGCCGGTGCTGATACGTTCGTAGCCGGCACCTCCGTATTCGGCACGCCCGATCCGGCCCAGGCTGTTCGGAACTTGACCCGGCAATGCGCCGTGCGGGTGTAGCCAATGAAGCAGTGGAAGCTGGTAGCTCTGCTGGTGGGGATTCTGGTTCTCGGTGCAGCTGCGCTGGCGCGCCTTGGCGGCACGGTCGAGGGTCTGAGCGTCGGCAAGAAAGCTCCCGACTTCCAGGCCGTTGATTTGGCGAGCGGAGACACTGTCTCCCTGCGGGAACGGTATCAAGGCTACGTCACCCTCCTCAATATCTGGGCGACGTGGTGTGGGCCCTGCCGGGTTGAAATGCCAAGTATGGAGCAGGCCTACCAGTCGCTCGCCCCGGAAGGTTTCAGGATTGCTGCCGTGAGCATCGATGAGGGCAACTCCGAGGACGTTCGTGCGTTCGGGCAGGACCTGGGCCTGAGCTTCGACCTGCCCGAACGCACGAACGTCCTCGGAGTTGCCCTCATCGATGCTCA
>DASPKB010000219.1:0-2184 GCA_035628315.1 Gemmatimonadales bacterium
CGAATTCCGCAGCTACCGGTGCGGGCTCTGCCTTGGCGGCCTTGCGCCGGCCCTTCTTGGCCGCCGGCTCCTCGGCGCTGCGGCGCTTCTCCCGCTCCCAACGCACGCGCACCGCCGAGACCTGGTCGCTTTCCAGGGCGGACATGTGGCTGCGTACGAAGATGTTCATGTCCTTGAGCATGTTGAGAAGCTGCTCAGGAGCGACGCCGAACTCCGCTGCCAGATCGTGAACTCGTGTTTTGACCACTCAGGCCTCCATCAGGAGCGTGCGGGTGCCAGCTGCACCATGCCGCCGGCTAGGGCGCGATCCCGCACGCCGACCGCCATGACTGGCGGCTTCCCCAATTGCGCGCCGATCGCCTCGGCGCAGGGTCCGGCCAGCACGGGCACCCGTTTGGCGCTGGCCAGCCGAACCACTTTTTCGATAGCTCGCGGGCTGGCATCCTCGGCCAGCACCACGCACCAACACGTACCTGCCTGTAATTCCCTGCGAACCGCGTCCACTCCGACCGCGATCCTGCCGGCCCGCTGTCCCAGGCCGAGCAGGCCGAGCAGCCGGTCAGACCCGGGGACGGGACTCCTCTCCACTGTCCTCGTCGGTGAGCTCTGATACAAACACCATGAGCTGATCGGCGGTTTCCGGCGTCATGCCCGGAATCTTGGTGATGTCCTCGCGTTCGAGGTCGAGGATGTCGTTCAGCATCTTGTAGCCCGCGCTCTCCAGGATTCCGGTCAGCTCGGGCGAAAGCCCCTTCAATTCGCTGAGGGGGACCTTGCCGGCCATCTCCTCTTCCGGGGGCAACGGAGCGAACAGCGGACCCTCACCACCACGCTCGAGCCACTCACGGCTGGAGTACAGGTCGATTTTCCATCCTGTTAGCTCGGACGCAAGCCGGACGTTCTGCCCATTGCGGCCGATCGCCAGGGAGAGCTGATCCTCATCCACGACGGCCTGTATGGTCTTGGCCTCGGGATCGGAGAACACCTTGGCTACTCTGGCCGGCGCCAGCGCCAGCCGGGCGAACCGCTCAGGGTCGGGTGACCACGGCACAATGTCGATCCGCTCGCCGCCCAGCTCGTTCACGACGGCCTGAACCCGGGACCCCTTGAGCCCTACGCAGGCGCCTACCGGGTCGATGGCATCGTCGCGCGAAATGACGGCGACCTTCGTGCGGCTGCCGACCTCGCGGGCGATGGCGCGGATTTCGACAACCTGCTGCTGGATCTCGGGAACCTCGAGTTTGAACAGCGCCTTCACGAAGAGCGGATCGCCCCGGGACAGAATGAGCCGGGGACCTTTGGGGGTCTCTTCCAGACGCTTCAGGACGGCGCGGATGGTATCGCCCTGGTGAAAATGCTCGCGGTGATTCTGCTCGCGGTAGGGAACGATGGCTTCGGCTTCGCGGAACTTGTTGAGCATGATTACCAGCTTGCCGCGCTCGATCTGCTGCACTTCACCCGACAGCAGCTCCCCTACCTTGGAGGTGAATTCCTCTCGTATTCGCGCCCGCTCTCCTTCGCGAACCCGCTGAATGATCCGCTGCTTCGCTGCCTGGACCGCCAACCGCCCGAAATCGACAAAAGGAACTTCTTCTTCCAGCATGTCGCCGACCTGGAAATCAGGGTCCTCGTACTGAGCCTCCTCCAGGGTGATCTGCCAGCTCGGGTCCTCGACAGTCTCCACTACCTGGCGCAGCCGTATCACCTTGATTGTGCCCTGCAGCTCATCCACGCTCAGTTCGAAGCGCACGTTTGGTCCGAACTTGCGTACCAGAGCGGCGTGAATGCCGTCGCGGAGCAGCTCGAGAAGATCGGAACGCTCCAGTTGCTTTGTCGTGGTCAGCTCGCGAAACGCGGCCAACATCTCTGTCGAACCTGCCATCCATTTACTCCATGTAGACGCTCGCGCGCCCTAGGGTAACGGGCGCTCCGACGGCGCCCTATGTCCGGTGTTTGCCGAACAGCTCCTGATCTGCTACCAACGTCGCGTCGAGGACATCGTCGAACGCGAGAGTTATTTCCGACCCATCTTCCCGGCGAAGCACGACCCGGTCATCATCGGGGACCGCCAGGATTTCATATTGATGACGCCCCGGCACCGAACCGGCGCGAACACGGGTACGCCGGCCAATGAATCGGCGCCAGTGCTCGGGCCAGCGCAGCGGCCGCTCGATACCGGGCGAC
>DASPKB010000220.1:0-2239 GCA_035628315.1 Gemmatimonadales bacterium
TGAGCTAGAGAACGATTCAGTTTCAGCAACATTACAAGGGGTGTACCGCACCGTACGTTGTGGAGGCGGGGTTGCCCCGCATCGCCGAGGAGGCCGCCAATGTTCACCAGAATCCAGAGTCGTGCGTTTGTGGTGCTGAGCCTGGGGCTCGTATCCGTGGGGTACTCGCTGAACGGCCAGAATGTGCCCAGGAGCACCAAGCCGAGTGAGGAGAATAAGATCGAGCTGTCCTATTACGTGAAGGCCATCACGCGGGACAGTGCGGGGCAGTACACGATGTCGGGCACGGTGCATGGCGAACGGCAGGGTCGGGCTACCCTCGTGTTCGGCTTCGACGAGGGGTCGTCCGGAGAAGCCGGGAAAGCACTGGTGCATTCATCCTGGGTAGTCACCGCGGTGCCCGCCTCGGAATCCTTCAAGGCAGAATTGAGGGGAACCGCCGAGGTGGTCTCGGGTCAGACCCACCTGGTCGGCAAGATCACCGAAGGCGCCAACAAGGGGCGTCGGGTCGAGACCACCAGCCGGCTGCTCAACTTCGGACCCAACCGCTCGCTGAGTGACATCGACGGCAATATGACCATCGACGCGAGGTAAGGGATGCTCCGTACCTAGGCCGCGAAGCCGGGCTGCCTGCCTCAGGGTTGGTGGAAACCGGCTTTGCCGGTCGCGATGTCGTTGCCGCTGACCACTGCCTTGTACAGATCCCACGCCGCTTTGGCGATTACCCCGAACACCTTCTCGTTGGGGGCCTGCGCCGATTCACCGGTGCGGCCCGCATAGATGATGGCCGCCATGATCGCCACCGTTTCAGAGCTATCCGACACCATTGTCGCTCCTCCCCGTGAGATAGGCTGAAGAGAGCACGCCCATCAGCAGATGCGCCGGAGTGCACCTCGGCGGCGGTGTAGAATTCAGGTGACTCGATCCTGGAATATTTATGGCGTTCTATCTCGTCTCCGCCCGTCCGCTGGCGGATCGACTGGAGGAGCTGGAGACCAAGCTGAATCAACGTGCCTTCCTGGAGCTTCGCCCGTTCGGCCGATCGCTCACCGGCTCACTCGAGAGTGCCCGCCGAATGCCGGACGGAACCGCGATATGGGAGGAGGAGGATTACTGCAGGCCTCCACTGGCACAGGAGCGGGAAGCGGTGCTGGACCGGTACTTCGAGGACATCTCGGTAGAGCCGGTGCAGCGGGGCCAGGGCTGGGAACGGATCGAGCAGCTGCCACCGCTGTTCCCGGCATTGGCCCGTTCCTAGCGCTCCGACGAGGTGAAAATCGCCATCGGAGCGGACCACGCCGGCTACCTATATAAGGAACGGATTAGAGGTCACCTGGCCGCGCTGGGCCACCGGGTCACCGATTTCGGCACGGACTCCACCGAGCCGGTCGACTATCCGCTGGTCATCCGGCCGGTCGCGGAAGCGGTGGCCGCCGGCCGCTTCGACCGTGGCATCATCTTCGGCGGCTCGGGCAACGGCGAAGCCATTGTCGCCAACCGGGTGGCAGGAGTGCGCTGCACGGTATGCTGGGATATCGAGTCGGCGCGCCTCGCCCGGCAGCACAACGATGCCAACATCCTCTCGCTCGGCGCGCGGCTCATTCCAGAAGCCGAGCTGATCCCCATCGTCGACACCTGGCTGACCACCGCGTTCGAGGGAGGGCGGCACCTCCGCAGGATCGCCTTTATCGATCGGTAGCCTAGAGGATCTCTCGATAACGGAAACAGTCGACCAGGTGATCGTTCACCATCCCGACCGCCTGCATGTGGGCATAGATGATGGTGGAGCCCACGAAGTTGAATCCCCGCCGCTTGAGGTCCTTGCTGAACGCATCAGACTCGGGCGACGTCGCCGGAATCTCTCGCATGACCTTCCACCGGTTCACCTTGGGCTTTCCGTCCACGAAACCCCAGCAGTACGAGTCGAAGCTTCCGAACTCCTCCTGAACTCGGAGGAACGCCCGCGCGTTGCGTACGGCGGCCTCGATCTTCATGCGGTTGCGAATGATTTCGGGATTGGAAACCAGCTTCTCCATCCGCCGAGCGGTAAATCGCGCGACCTTCTCGGGATCGAATTCGGCGAAGGCGCGGCGGTAGCCCTCCCGCTTCTTGAGCACGGTCGACCAGCTCAGGCCGGCCTGGGCGGCTTCGAGCACGAGAAACTCGAAGTGCTTGCGGTCATCGTGCACCGGGACGCCCCACTCCCGATCGTGATATTCGAGCATCAGCGGATCAGCCT
>DASPKB010000221.1:0-3190 GCA_035628315.1 Gemmatimonadales bacterium
CGGGCAACACCACCACCCCGCTCTCCTCCAGAGCATTCCGGGCGAAAGAGGCCGACGGCACTCCCGGAGGGAGCGGGATCCAGAGGTACATGGCGGCTTTGGGCGGCTCCACCTTGAAACCGGCCGATCGCAACGCCGCCACGGCGGCATCCCGCCTTCGCTCCAGCTCGCTGCGAATTGGCGCCACCAGCTCTTCACTGTGATCCAGCGCCGCGGCCCCCGCCTTTTGCACCGCGAGAAAGGGCCCGGTATCGACGTAGGATTTTACCCGCGTGAGCGCGCCGATCAGCTCCGCCCGACCGGCGGCAAAGCCAAGCCGCCAGCCGGTCATCGAATAGCTCTTGGATAGTGAGAAGAACTCCAGTGCAACGTCGCGGGCGCCGGCAGTGTCGAATATGCTCGGCGCGCGATAGCTGTCGAACGTGAGCTCGCAGTATGCGTTGTCGTAGGCCAGGAGGATACCGTGCGAGCGGCAGACCGAGACGGCGCGCTCCAGGTAGGCCGGATTGGCCACAGCAGCCGTGGGATTGTTCGGGTAGTTCAGAGTGACGATCTTCGCCCGCCGCAGCGTGTCTCCCGGGATCTCATCCAGCTGAAGCAGGAAATCGTTTTCCGCCCGGAGCGGCGCGATGCAAGGCTGGGCCCCGGCGAGCAGGGCGCCACCCAGATAAGCCTGGTATCCCGGCTCCGGAACGATCGCCACATCCCCCGGATTGATGACCGCGAGCGGCAGATGCGAGAGACCTTCCTTCGAGCCGATCAGCGGCAGAATCTCCGATACAGGATCGAACCGATGTCCGAACCGGCGTTCGATCCAGCGAGCCGCCGCCTGACGGAACTCGGGAAGACCCTGCTGAAAACCGTACTTGCTGAGCGCCGGGTTACGGAGGCCGGCGGTCATGGCATCGACCGCTACGGCGGGGGGAGGCGTGTCGTTGTCGCCCGCGCCGACATCGATCACATCCACACCGGCTTCAAGAAGCCGTCGCTTGATGTTCGGTATTTCGGCCAGAGGATAGCCGGGGAGACTCTGCAGACGTTGGCTGAAGCTTATCATGTGCCGTCCAGACGAACCGGATTACTCAGAATGCCGACGCCTGTGATCTCGACCTCAACGGTATCGCCGTCGTGTAACGGTCCCGTTCCCGCGGGGGTTCCGGTGGCAATCAGGTCGCCGGGCTCCAGGGTCATGATGCCGCTGAGGAACGATACCAGCTCGGGTATAGCGAAGTGCATGTCGGTGGCTTTGCCCTTCTGCCGTTCCACTCCGTTCA
Organism: Gemmatimonadales bacterium; assembly: GCA_035628315.1. GTDB lineage: Bacteria > Gemmatimonadota > Gemmatimonadetes > Gemmatimonadales > GWC2-71-9 > CAVVWJ01. The sequence goes on from DASPKB010000221.1 coordinate 1,275, forward strand.
CCCGGCATCTCAGCTCGAGCGAGCGCCAGTCGAGTCCGGTCGCCACCCTCGGCCCCACCGGGCAGAAGGTGTCGAACCCCTTTGCCCTTCCCCACTGACCATCGACCTTCTGAAGGTCCCGGCAGGTCACATCATTGACGCACACATATCCGCCAATGGCGCGTTCGGCGGCCTCCGGGTCCGCTCGCCGCAAGCGGCGGGCGATCACCACCCCGATTTCCGCCTCGAACTCTACCCGTTGCGAGACACTCGGCAGCAGGATGGGCTCTCCTGGACCGATGAGCGCGGTTGGCGGCTTGAAGAACAGAATAGGTACCTCGGGCACCTGGTTCCCCAGCTCGCGGGCGTGCTCCACGTAGTTCCGGCCGATCCCGATGATTTTAGACGGCCGAATGGGCATCATACCGGCGCCCCGATACCGTGCCGGGCAAAGAAGTCCTCGCACCGCACCCGAACCTGGCACCAGCTCCCAACGATGCGATCTGCCCGGGGCAAGCCACTCAGCAGGAGCTGGCCGTAACGCTTGGTGACGACTCGACTGTCCAGCAAGACCACAATCCCGGTGTCCTGCCGGCTTCGGATGAGCCGTCCAAACCCTTGCTTCAGCTTGAGTGCTGCGTGGGGCAGCAGGTAGTGCATGAAGCCATCCAGCCCCTCCTCCGCCAATCGCTCGAGCCGCGCAGCAGTAATCGGCTCGGAAGGCACCTTGAAAGGTAGCTTGTTCAGAATCAGGGCCCGGAGCGCACGGCCGGGAACATCGACACCTTCCCAGAACGAGTCGGTGCCCAGCAGGATGGCATTCTCCGCCTCGCGGAACCGGCGGAGCAACACATCGCGGGGAGCCTCTCCCTGTACCAGAAGGGGCCAGCGACCGCCCAGTCCAGCTCGAAGCTCCTGCGCCGCGCGCCGCAGGGCGGCATGGCTGGTGAAGAGCACGAACATGCCTCCATCGGAGGCGTACGCCAGGTCGCTCACCACCTGAACCACAGCGGCGCCATGTCCCGCCTCGTCGCCCCGCGGCTCCGGCAGGTCGTTCGGCACCCCAAACACACACTGAGAGGGATAATCGAAGGGTGACGGAAAAATCTCGCGCACACGGACCGGAGAGTCGGCGCCGCTCAATCCCAGCCGCGACTCGAGGAAGTCGAACTCACCTCCGGCGGCCAGGGTTGCGCTGGTCAGCACGACCGTATCCAGCCGGTCGAATAGAAGCTCGCGGAGGATGGGCGCCAGATCGAGCGGTACCACAGAGAGGGCAATGTTCTGGCCGCGTGCGCTCCGCTCCATCCAGCGAACCGTCGGGGGGCCACCTCCGGCGGGCCGAAGCGAGCGGTTCAGCCCATCAGTCATGGCATCCAGCCGCCGCATGACTCCGCGAAGCTCCTGGAGCAACTGGCCGCGGCGCTCGGTCTCTTCGGCCTGGGAGAGCCGGTCCGCGATGGTTTCCACGGTTTCGCGGAGGGCTCGAAACGCCGCTATCGTGGCATCGAGATCGAACCCCAGCCCCGCGCCCCACATCGGGTCAGCGGCGAAGCTGTCGTCCAACCGGAGCTGTCCGCCAGGGAGGTCCTCCAGCCGCTGGAGCAAACGGGAGAACAGCGCTTCGCTGGCTCTGCGCGCGTCACCGATGGCCGGCAACAGCCGCTGCTGCAGCAGGTCGAGACTGGCCCGGCTGAGGAGATCGTTGTGGCGCAGCAGCTCGTGCGACAGCGTTGGCGCCAATCCCCTGCCGTTCCGCTCGAAGCGGGAGAGCAGCCGCCGCACCGCCCGGCTGGTGACCTGCACGCCAAGGTGATTCGCAGCCACATCCTCGAGGTGGTGCGCCTCGTCGAGGATCAGTCGGCGGTAGGGCGGCAGCACCGCGGCTTCCTGCCAGTTGTCCGAGGCCTGACGCACCGATAGATCGGCTGCCAATA
>DASPKB010000222.1:0-5606 GCA_035628315.1 Gemmatimonadales bacterium
AGTTGAGGGCAAACTGCTGGGTGGGCTTGGGGTGAGCGGTGACACGTCCTGCAGCGATCACATCATCGGCTGGAAGCTGCGGCACAAGCTGAACCTGGACAACGTGCCGGCAGGGCCGGACCAGGACAGCGGCAGCGACAACATCATCTATGCGGAGGGTGACCTGGATGGCTTTGAGCACCCGACCTGCTTTGACCTCGAGGGTGAGGGGGACCATATCGCCATCGGCAACGATTTGCCAAATACCCATCCAGTCGGGCCGGAGGAGTAAGCAGAGCTGATTTCAGGATAGATGGGCTCTGGTAAGTCGGGGCTGGTCCTTGCCGAAGTGGCTCATCCAGGTGGCCAGGACCACACAGAGGACTGCGATCAGCAGGCCGAATCCGGCGTACTCACGCGGCAGAATGCCTGCCGCAGCGCTGGTGCAGAACGCCAGGCCGGCGAGAACCTGGAGCTGCACCCGCTTCTGCCCACTCCGCTGGTAGGCAGCGGCCACGGCAAAGCTGGTAAGCCCGACTCCGATCGCGCTCACGGCGGCACCGGTCCATGGCGAGTACAGGCCGATAATGGCGAGCAGGATGGCGAAGCCGACACAGGCGCCGACTAGCACGGCTCCCCGCTTTTCATCGGGGCTGAGCAGCCGGCGACCTTCGGCTCGGGCCATCAACAGCAGGTTCAGGACCGGGTCCGCGAGCCACGAGAGCACCACGAACAAGAGATAGCCAATCAGCAGCGGTGTGATGAATGGCTCCAGGTCAGGCTCGGACCTGGCGGTGCGGCGGAGCACGTTGTATCCCAGGAGCCCGCCGACCAGTACGAAGGTGCGGGTGCGCGGCGGCAGCCCGCTGAACCAGAGGAAGAATCGAAGCAGCAGGGCGTAGACCGGATTGCGCGCCTTCAGTGCGAGGACGAGCCCTCGCTTCGCCCATGGCAGCGAGGGATCCAGGGCCAGCGCCTGCTCGAACTCGATCCGGGCCGCCCGGATTTGTCCGGCTTGGATTCTGGTCCAGCCGGAGCCGGCTCGCGCAAGAGGATTGAGCGGAAATCGCGCGGCGAGTGACTTCCAGGCCATGTCATCCAGCACACCATCGCGCTCCACTCCTCGCGCCACGGCCGCCAGTACTGCGGCCTCCTCGTTCTCCGGATCCTGTGCCGCAACCCGATCCGCCAGGGCGATGACCCGCGCCCACTGGCCCGCGGTTGCCCGGGCCCGAGCCTCCAGGAGCACGGCTTCGGCATAGGTCGGGTCGAGCCGCTGCGCCTGCTGTGCAGCGCGAATGGCCTCGAGCACGGCCCCTTGCTGCAAGGCTACGGCGCCGGCCGCGTAGAGCACGAAGGGATGATCGGGTGCGAGCTCTCTCGCGTTGCGGACGTCGTCGGCTGCTTGGTCGAGACGGTCCTGGCCGGCATGGATGAGCGCGCGCAAGGCGTGCGCTGTCCCGTGGTATGGTTCCTCCCGGATGAGCCGGTTCAGCTCCTCGAGCGCCTCGGTCTGTTGACCGTCGGCCAGATATTCCAGAACCTGCTCTATAGGATCGGCTTGCACAGGTGCTCCGCGGCGATCAGGAAATGAGGAGATACCACACGAGAACCGGTGCGCCCAGGCCCACCACTGCGCCTTGCGGACTGCGAGGGTCCGGTGGTCTCCCCGGACTCCCGACACTGCGACCCAACTCGAAGAACAACTGACGGTTGTGTTCTATTTCACGGCCCGGGTCGAGGCCCATGTGAGGCCCCGCTTCGCACATCACGGGCCAGCCGGGAACCGGGCTCTCGGGCGGCTGGTTACCTGAACATGACAAACATTGAACTGGGCCTGGACACCTTCGGGGACGTCACCGCTGACACCGAGGGCCGGCCCCTGTCCCATGCGCGCGTGCTCCGGGACGTCATTGCCGAAGCTGAGCTGGCCGACCGGGTCGGGGTGGATTTCTTCGGCGTTGGCGAGCACCACCGTGCCGACTTTGCCATCAGCGCGCCGGAGGTGCTGCTCGCCGCCATTGCCGCACGGACCGAGCGCCTCCGCCTCGGCACAGCCGTAACCATCCTGAGCACCGATGATCCGATTCGGGTCTACCAGCGCTTCAGCACGCTCAACGCAGTTTCCGCCGGACGAGCCGAGGTGATTCTGGGACGCGGCTCGTTCACCGAATCATTTCCGCTGTTCGGCTACTCGCTGGATGACTACAACCGTTTGTTCGAGGAGAAGCTCGCGATCTTCGCGGCGTTACGTGATGCCGACCGCACCGGCCAGCCAGTCCGCTGGAAGGGAACCGTGCGCCCGCCGCTAGACGGGGTCCGGGTGTATCCGCCGGTGGAGAACCCGCCGCTCAGTACCTGGATCGGTGTGGGTGGCAGCCCTGAATCAGTGGTGCGCGCCGCGCGCTACGGTTTTCCGCTCACGCTCGCCATCATCGGCGGCGATCCCCGACGGTTCAAGCCTTACGTCGAGCTTTACCAGCGTGCGCTCGCGCAGCTCGGCCAGGACACGCTGCCTGTTGGGGTGCACTCGCCGGGACACATTGCTGAGACCGATGCGCAGGCGCGGGAGGATCTGTGGCCCCACTACCGGGTCATGCGCGATCGAATCGGTGCGGAGCGGGGTTGGCCCCCCATGACCGCGGCCGAGTTCGATCACGAGATCGTCGCGGGCTCGCTGTACGTCGGCTCACCCGAGACGGTGGCCCGCAGGATTGCGGCGACGGTGCGCGCACTCGGCGCTTCGCGCTTCGATCTGAAGTACAGCGCGGGTACGCTGGGCCACGGGATCATGCTCCGGAGCATCGAGCTCTACGGCCGCGAGGTTATCCCGCGGGTACGTCAGTTGCTTGGTGAGGAGGCGGTGCGTGCGGAAGAGAGGATAGCCGCCTCAGGCGTGTAGCCACCCAGGGCTTCCTTGAGCGCGAGTACGGCTCGCTCTTTGGCCTTGGCTTCGATATCCACCGTCATCGTACGGTCGAGCCAGACATCTGGGAAGTCAGCCGGATCGACGTAATCGTCGTGAGCCCGGGCGTTCGGCGCATCCCAACCTCCCTTGGGCGACGAGAGGTGCGCATACGGCTCGCGACCGAGCCAGGTACCGAACGACAGCTCGGTGGCTTCCTCCACCGAGAATCCGTCAGGCAGACAGCGGTGATGGTGCACGTCGTACACCAGCGGCACGCCCGCTCGGTGGCACATGGGCAGCAGACTACGCGGGGTGAAGCAGCGATCGTCGTTCTCGAAGGCCAGCCGCTCGCGAACTCGTGAGCTCAGGCGGTCGATCCCTCGCTCCAGCCGTTCCACTGCTGCCTCCACGCCCCCCGTTGCGCCTCCCCCGTGCAGCACAATGACGTCGGCTCCGACGATCTCAGCGATGCTTGCCTGCAGCTCCAGCTCCGCCAGGGATGACTGGACGACCTTCTCGAACGACGAGTTCAGCACCACGAACTGATCGGGATGGAAGCTGAGCCGCACGTCGTACTCTCGCGCGAGATCCCCGGCGAGCGCGAACGTCGCCTCGGTCTCGCCGGTCGGATCGAGCTGCTCCACCAGGTACCCGCTTTCGGGGTGGGTCGCAAGCGGGAGGATCTGGCTGGTGATCCGGAACGCTCCTATGCCGAGCTGATGGCAGCGCTCTACCGCCATAACCAGCGCCTGCGCGTTATGCCGGGCAATTTCCGCCAGATAACGGCGCCTCGCTCGCGACTTCAGACTCCAGACGTATCGATGCGTGGCAGCCCGGAACTTGATCGGAGAATCGAGAAAATGGCAGCAGAGCCCGAAACGAATCACAACAGCTTCACAATCCACTCGCCCACGAAATAGCCCACCACGGCGACGCCGAGGCCGACCAGAAACATGTCGAGTCCGCTGCGGAAGATGCTCCGGCCGGTGAAGAAGCTGCGTGCGGCCCCGACGCCGAAGTGGGAGAGCATGGCGATGGCGAACGAGGTCCAGATCGCGCCCGGTCCGGTATCGAAGAGGAACGGTGCGACCGGGATGAACGCGCCGAACGCCGTAGCGGTGCCGGTAATCCACGCCTCGCGCATCGGCGTGCTGGTTGCCTCGCCAATCTTGAGCTCCTCCCGCACCTTCTCCTCCAGCGCACGGTCCGGATCCACCATGACCTGGGTCGCCAGTGTCTCCGCCTGGGTCACGGGAATTCCCTTCGCCTGGTAGAGCAGGCTCAGCTCCTCCCGCTCGAGTTCCGGCATGAGCCGGATCTCCTCCCGCTCCATGGCAATCTCGTGCTCGAACACCTCGCGCTCACTCTTGGCCGCCAGATAACCCGAAGCGCCCATCGACAACGCGTCGGCGACCGTACCGGCCAGGCCGGCCACCAGCACCGCATGCTCCGCTGCCTGGAGGTTGCCCTGCGCTCCGATCATGCCGGCGACCAGACCGAAGTTGGCGGTGAGTCCATCATTGAAGCCATACACCACGTTCCGGAGAAACCCGCCGGCTCCGGTCTTGTGCCACGGCTCGCCCGACGCGCCACTTATCCCCGCGAGCGTCTCCGCGTGTTCCGCCGATTCCTGGGCCAGCCGGAGAGCTGTAGGCCCGGCCGTTCCCTCCGGCGCACTGCGATACATGCTGAGGTAGCCTTTGACCTCCCGGCCTTCCTCCTCCAGCAGCATCGGGAGCAGCAGGCCGCTTCCCAGTCGCCGGGCCATCCAGGCTCTGAGCCTGGCACCTCGTGAAGGCGATGGGACCCCGACGTTGTGCCCATTCTCGGCCAGCAGCTTGCGCCACATCTCGACGTGGCGGTCCTCCACTTCAGCCAGCTGCAGGTAGATGCGGGCGCGCTTCGGGTCTCGCTCGGCTCGGGCCAGCTCGCGGTAGAGAAACGCCGCGTCAGCCTCGTCCTCCAGATGGTGAAGCCACTCGTGGGGCGGAGCAGTAGGAGGAGCCGCAGTCATGCGGGGATGATAATGCGGTGAAAAGCTCAGCGCGCGGCCGAGGGCAGGTTCAGCTCGGCCCGAATGAAGTCCTTTACCCCCTCGGCGCCGGTGAGCCGGAGCAGTAGGGGGCCTCGGTCCGGGGAGAGCTCCAGCGTGAAGTCCAGAAACGGGCAGCAGAGTCGCTCGCGTCCGACGAATTCGGTCACGGCCTCGTATTCCTCGGCGGGGAACCGGAACGCCAGCCCGTCCTTCAGCTCACTGATCTCCTGCACGGCCTCCGTCATCAGCCGCCGGATCAAGGCGTGGTGCGCGGCCCGCTGTTCGGGCGGAATCGCTGTCATGTCGCAGGCGAATGGAATAGTCATAGCGGGAGTATAACGGTGATCTGGCGCTGGGCATCGCTCGTCCGTTTACACTTCAGTAGGGCCTGAAACGGCGCTGCAACGCTTTATGCCGCCCCAGCATTCCTAGATACGCCATGGCCGGGACTCTGCTGATGGACTCTTCGCTGCTCGCCAATGCCGAGACAGTCGTCGCCCGTGCCCGAACGGGGGACCCGGAGGCACTTGGCGCCCTGTACCGGGCTTTCGAGGTGCCGGTCTATAACCTCGCCCGCCGGATCTGCCGCACCACCGAAGACGCCGAAGACGTACTCCAGGAAACCTTCTTTGAGGTGTGCCGGAGCATACCTCGCTATCGGGAAGAGGGCAGCCTCTGGGGCTG
>DASPKB010000223.1:0-6830 GCA_035628315.1 Gemmatimonadales bacterium
CCAACTCAAGTGTGACTACCTGGCCGCCACCTCTCGCAAGTTTCTTCGGGGTCCTCGTGGGCTGGGCTTCCTCTATGTCTCGGACCGTATGCTCGAAGGTGGCGCCCACCCGCTGCTCCCCGACATGCATGGGGCTACCTGGACCGAGGAGAATGACTTTGCTCTGACGCCGGATGCCCGCAGGTTCGAGACCTGGGAGTTCGCTCACGCTCTCGTTCTCGGTCTGGGGGCGGCCGCACGCTACGCGCTGGATGTTGGGCTCGACGTTGCCCAGGAGCGGAGTCGTAAGCTGGCTGAGTATGTGCGCACCCGGCTAGCCGAACTACCTGGCGTACGAGTGCTCGACCGCGGACCGGAGTTGTGCGCGATTGCCACCGCGGCTCTCGAGGGACACCACGGCGCGGATGTGAAGCTGGCCCTTCGCGCCCGGCGGATCAACACCAGCTCGCCGGAACGGGAAGATGCAGTTATCGATATGGATGAAAAGCAAGCCGCCTCAGCCCTGAGGATCTCGCCCCACTACTACAATACGAGAGAAGAAGTCGACGTCGCCGTCGACGCGTTGCGAGAGATCCTGAAAGCCCGCCGCTGAGCTCAGGATGACGCTCTTCCCCCCGCCACCTTCTTTGCCGTCTCCGTCTTCTCGGTCCGCCTCAGCATCGGCTCGAGCACCTGCCAAACCGTCTCGGCCATTTTACGTTGGCCTTCGGCGGTGGGATGCACACCATCCGGTTGATTCAGAGCAGGCACACCCCCCACTCCCTCCAGCAGAAACGGCACGAGCACAGCACCGTTCGCTTCCGCTAACGCAGGATACAGCGACCGGAACTGCTGGGCGTAGGCCCGGCCATAGTTGGGTGGCATCTGCATCCCGAGCAGCACCAGCTGCACCGAGGGCTGTAGCCGTCTGGCTTGATCGAAGATTGCCTGGATGTTGGAGCGCAGGGAGTCGGGTGAAAGGCCCCGAAGTCCGTCGTTGGCTCCGGTTTCGACGACCAGAACCGAGACCGGCTGTTGCAGCAGCCAGTCTATCCGGCGAAGGGCGCTTGCCGAAGTTTCGCCGCTGACGCCGGCGTTGATGACACGAAAATCCAGCCCGGCGGAGTCGATCTTCTTCTGAATGAGAGCGGGAAATGCCTGCTCCGGATCGAGGCCATACCCGGCCGTAAGACTGGTTCCGAGAAACAAAATCGAACGATGCTGCATATCTGCTATGGAAGGGGGTTGGTCTGAAGCAGGCTCGTCTTTGGGCTGCTCACAACCGACGAGTGCTGCACCGATAACCGAGAGAAGAACGTATCTGAGTATCATTCCACATGCCTGATGCCATTCTGCACTGCCATTCGCTTGGCCGCACCTACCAATCCGGCGGCGAGGACTTGACCGTCCTGAAGGATATCACCTTCAGTATTGAACCGGGGGAATTCCTCGCAATCCTGGGCCCCTCGGGTAGCGGCAAGACAACCCTGCTCAGTCTGCTGGCCGGTCTCGATCGTCCGTCGGCCGGCAGCGTTACCCTGGATGGTCAGGAGCTGAACTCGCTTACGGAGGACCAGCGTGCACGCCTGCGAGCCGAGAAGGTCGGATTTGTTTTTCAGTCCTTCCAGCTGATACCAACGCTTACAGCCCAGGAGAACGTGCAGGTGCCGCTGGAGCTCCGAGGTGAGTCGAACTCCCGGATCCGAGCTCGAGAGCTGCTGGGTTGGGTGGGGCTGGCGGGGCGCGAGCACCACTATCCTGCCCAGCTGTCGGGCGGCGAACAGCAGCGGGTGGCGGTGGCTCGGGGCTTCAGCAGCCGGCCCCGAGTGCTGTTCGCCGACGAGCCGACCGGTAATCTCGACGCTGCTACCGGTGCCACCATCATCGAGCTGATGGTCACCCTCAACCGCGATCTGGGTACCACACTGGTGCTGGTCACCCACGATCTCGATCTGGCGTCCAAAGCTCATCGGACTATCCGTCTGGCCGACGGCAGGATTATCGCCGATAGCGCGGCAGCATGACCGGCCTGGCGTTCATAGCCCGGATGGCGGGCCGGGAGCTCAAGGCGGCCCCTCGACGAATGGCTCTGCTCATGGGCACCATCGCTGTCGGTGTCGCCGCGCTCGTAGCCATCCGCTCCTTCACCGATAACCTGCGCAGTTCGGTTCAGCAGCAGGCCCGTGCTCTGCTCGGCGCGGACCTCTCGTTCTCCGCCCGGCAGGAGCCGTCTCGGCGAGTGGAGGCGTTGCTCGATACCCTGGGACGCCGCGCCGAGCTTGCTCGGGTAACCAGCTTTGCCGGCATGGCGTACGTCCCTCGTACGTCGGGAGCAAGGCTGGTGCAGGTTGCCGCCGTCGCCGGCCGTTATCCGTTCTATGGTGAAATCGCCACTCAGCCTCGAGCTGCATGGCGAGACCTCCAGGCAGGGCGACACGTCATCGTCGATCCCACGCTCCTGACAGCGCTCAATGCCCGTCTCGGAGATACGCTGGTGTTGGGCGAAGCCCGCTTTGCTATTACCGGAACCATCCAGAGCGCGCCCAGCGAAGTCGGATTTCGATTCGCCGTCGGTCCCCGGATATACATCGCCGCCCAGCATCTCGGTGCCACCAACCTGCTGGGCTTCGGCGCCCGGGTCCAATACGAAATCTTCGCCAAGCTCCCGTCTGACGTCTCGGCACAGCAGCAGGCCGACCGCTATCGCAAGCTGCTGGCTTCCGAGCGGGTGCGGGTGCGTACGGTGGCTGATGATCAGCGCAATCTGAATGAGGTGCTCTCAAAACTGGCCGGCTATCTCGGACTTCTCGCCCTCATGGCGTTGCTGCTGAGTGCGGTTGGCGTGGCCAGTGCTGCAGTCGTCTTTGTCAGGCAGCGCTCGGAATCGGTCGCTATGCTGCGCTGTCTCGGGGCGACAGCCGGACAAACTTTTGGTATCTACCTCGCCGAAGCCGCCATCATGAGTTTGGTGGGAAGCGCGGCGGGTGCCCTGATCGGGGTCCTGCTGCAGCGCGTCCTGCCAGCCCTACTCCAGGGCCTGATCCCGGTCGAAGTCACTCCCACGCTATCCTGGCCGGCGATTGGACTTGGCGTTGGCATGGGCGTCTGGGTTGCGCTGATCGCGACCCTGCTGCCGCTGCTCAGCGTCCGGAGCATTTCACCGATGCAGGCCTTGCGCCGGCCTTACCAGCCGATCCGTACCCGAAGAGATGCCTGGTGGGTAGGAGCATCAGTCGCGTTAGCAGTAAGCGCCCTGCTGCTTTCGGTTTATCAGGTCGGAAGCTGGAGACAGGGAGCCCTATTCACGGCCGGCGTGGCACTCACGATTGCAGTTCTGTGGATTACCGCCGTCGCACTCACCCGGCTGATGCGCCGGCGAATTCCGGAGCAATGGCCGTATGTCTGGAAACAAGGTCTGGCCAACCTTTACCGGCCGGCGAACCAGACGGCCACTCTGATTCTGGCCGTCGGCTTTGGCGCCTTTCTTCTGGGGACCCTGTACCTGGTCCAGCACAACCTCCTGCATCAGCTTCGGAGCACTGGCGGGCCGGCCCGGCCCAACCTGGTTCTGTTCGATATCCAGCCCGATCAGTTCAGCGCCATTGCCCGGGAAGTGAGCGAGGCCGGGTTACCGCTCATGGGGCCGACCCCGATTGTTCCGATGCGCATCCGATCAGTGAAGGGACGGCCAGTGTCGAATCTGCTCTCCGCGGGAGTGGGTCGAGAAGGGCCGCCGGGAGCTTGGGCGTTGCGCCGCGAGTATCGCTCCACCTACCGGGACAGCATCGTAGCCTCAGAACGCATCGTTGAAGGAACCTGGACAAGGGCCGCGCCGGCAGTACCGGCTCGGATTTCAATCGAGCAGGAACTTGCCCGGGACTTGGACGTCACCGTGGGCGACGAGATCGTGTGGGACGTGCAGGGAGTCAGCCTACCCTCGCGGGTCACCAGCGTGCGGGAAGTCGACTGGGCCCGTTTCGAGCCCAATTTCTTCGTCGTGTTCGCGCCAGGAACCTTGGATCGGGCACCTCAGACCCTGGTCGCGCTCACCCGTATCGTGGATCCGGGAAAGCGGGGCGCCTTTCAGCGACAAATTGCCGAACGTTTTCCCAACGTCTCGGCTCTCGATCTCTCTCTGCTGCAGGAGGCGCTGGAACGGTTGGTCAGCCGGGTGGCACTGGCGGTGCGGTTCATGGCGCTCTTCAGCATTGGCGTTGGCATCCTGGTTCTGGTTGGTGCGCTTGCCACCAGCCGGTTTCAGCGGATTCGCGAGGGAGCCCTGCTCCGAACCCTGGGGGCAACCCGGTCGCAGATATTCACGGTTGTCGTCGCCGAATATCTGGCGCTCGGACTTTTTGCCTCGGTTGTGGCAATCCTGCTTGCGATTGCTGCGGGTTGGGCCCTCGCCCGATTTGTATTCGAGGGGTCATTCTCGCTGCCGGCTGTACCGCTCGCAGGGTTGGTCTTCGGCGTCATCGCACTGACCGTTCTCGTAGGCCTGGCCAACAGCCGCGAGGTAGTGCGGAGAACTCCACTAGAGGTCCTTCGAGAGCAGTAGGGAAACGCTTACCGGGGCAGCGAGCCGGCGCTACATTCCCGCGACTTTGATCAGGACGAAACCGCAATGCTCGCCATCGACCTGACTGGAAAACGAGCTCTGGTTGCCGGCGTTTCTGACGACGGAGGGTTCGGTTTCGCGATTGCCAAGGCCCTGGCTGAAGCCGGGGCCAGCATCTGCCTGGGAAGCTGGCCTCCAGCGCTGGGCATATTCACCAAGCTTCTCGAGCGGGGGAAAATCGAGGAATCGATGCGGCTCAGCAACGGCCGCAAGCTCGAGTTCGAGCGGATTTACCCACTGGATGCGGCTTTCGACACCCTAGCTGACGCACCTGCCGAGATCCGGGAGAACAAGCGTTACAAGGAGGTCGGGGACTTCAGCATACAAGGCATGACCGAAGCCTTCACGAGGGACTATGGCGATCAATCTCTCGATATAGTCATCCACAGTCTCGCCAATGCTCCCGAGGTGAAATCACCTCTGGTGGACACGTCCCGCCAGGGCTACCTCGCAGCCGTGAGCGTCAGCGCGTACAGCAACATCTCGCTGGTGCGCCACCTGGCCCCGCTCATGCGGGAGGGCGGGTCATTTCTCTCCCTCACTTACATGGCCGGCGAGCGGGTGATACCGGGATACGGTGGAGGGATGTCCTCGGCGAAGGCCGCACTGGAAGCCGACACTCGGACTCTCGCATTTGAGGCCGGGCGCCGCTGGGGGGTAAGAGTCAACGCCATCTCCGCGGGTCCCTGGGCCTCTCGCGCGGCCAGCGCGATCGGGTTCATCGACACGATGATCCGCTATACCGCGGAGAACTCACCCCTTCCCCGTCCCATCGACGCAACGGATGTCGGCAGCACGGCCGCTTTCCTGTGCAGTCCCCTTGCCCGGGCCATTACCGGGAGCGTGGTCTACGTAGACAACGGGTTCCATGCGATGGGCATGGCGGTGGTAGAGTAGCTCAGCGGCCGCGGGCGACAGCTTCGATCAGCTGGCCCAGGACGGCCAGGTCGAAGGGTTTCTCTATCAAGGGCCGGGAGGTCCGGGCCACAAACTCGCTCCAGGCCGGCGAGGCCAGGTCTCCGGTAGTGATGATCAGGCGAGCAAACAGGTCGGGCCGGTGTCGAGCCAGCCAATCGTGCAACTCCACCCCCGAGCAGTGCGGCATCCGCAGGTCAGAGACGACGACCTGATAACCGTCCGGGCCGACTTTGCCGAGCAAGCCAAGCGCAACCCTCCCGTCTTCAGCTTCCTCAGCTTCCCACCCAGTACGGCGCAGATACCGCAGCAATGCCGAACGGATGGTGGGCTCGTCGTCCACCACCAGGGCACGCCGCCGGATGCCGGCGGCATAACTAGTGAATACCAGAGGCTTGGTTTGCAACGACGGGCCATTTGAAGCCGAGAGGATGGCCGGCCAGGGGGGAGCCACGGTGTAAACTCAGGCTTCTTCGTATAATAGTACTGCAATTTTGACTGCCGGGTAACAGACTCGGCTGATACATCTCTTGGAGCGAGCGAGCATGGCCGAGCTGACGTCCCAGGCCGATGGAGCCATCCACCGACTCATTCTCAACCGCCCCTCCCGGCGCAACGCGCTGACTCCGGCGCTTGCCCGAGGGCTGGCCCAGGAGATCGAGCAAATCGAAGAAGCTGGAGAGGCGCGGGTGATCCTGCTGTCCGGTGCCGGCGGCCACTTCTGCGCCGGATTGGATTTGCGCTGGCTGGACTCTTTGGGGGAGACGCCCGGCATCGCCGACCTGCAGCATGGGCTGAGCGATTTCCAGGCTGCCATCATCGCCATTGTGCGCTCTCCCATTCCGGTGCTCGCAGTAGTGCAGGGTACCGCTGCAGGCTTCGGCTTCGATCTCTCGCTTGCCTGCGACATGCGGCTGGCCGGAACGAGCGCCAGCTTCACCTCAGCATTCGCGCGCATGGGTCTGGTACCGGACGGTGGATCCACCTTTACACTTCCCCGGCTGGTGGGGATCGGCCGCGCCATGCGGGTGCTCACCACTGACCAGTCGCTCGACGCTCAGGCTGCCCTATCGATCGGGCTGGTAGAAGAAGTCATTGAGGACCGTCAGCTGGATGAGGGGGTAGCGCGCATTGTGGGGGCGCTGGTGTCAGCCGCAGCACCCAGTGTCCGAGCCATCAAGCGACTGGCTCGAGCGCAGGAGGTAGGGGCGCTGGAGCAGGCGCTCTCAACCGAGGGCGCGGCCCAGCTTCAGGCACTTCAGAGCTCGGAGTTTCGTGCCCGGCTGGAAGCCTTCACCGCCCGCATCTCCGCCCGCAA
>DASPKB010000224.1:0-2154 GCA_035628315.1 Gemmatimonadales bacterium
TGATTGCGTACGATCGAGTTTCGCGGTTGGTGTCACCCCCACTGGACCATGACCCATTCATCTGACCCACGAGTGACGCTCGAGCGCATCCCCACGATCATTGTAGATGATCACGATGAGGTTGGCCGGCTGGTAGCGCGCCGCATAGCCGAGGTCATCCGCGAGCGGCATGCGGCCGGTCGTCGGACAGTGCTTGGCCTGGCGACGGGCTCCACACCGATAGGCGCCTATCGCGAGCTCATCCGCATGCACCAGGACGAGGGGCTGAGCTTTGCCAATGTCGTAACGTTCAACTTGGACGAGTACTACCCGATGGACCCGGGGAGCATCCATTCGTATCACCGTTTCATGTGGGAAAATCTGTTCGAGCACCTGGACATCCCCCCTGCCAATGTGCATCTCCCACCCGGCAACATCTCACGGGATCAAATCGAGACAGCCTGCCGGCACTACGAGGAAGCAATCAGAGCGGCGGGAGGAATTGATCTCCAGATCCTCGGGATCGGCCGGACCGGTCATATCGGTTTCAACGAGCCCGGATCAGGAGCCGAAAGCCGCACCCGTTTGGTCACCCTCGATCTGGTGACTCGCAAGGATACGGCGGCGGATTTCTTCGGAGAGGAGAACGTTCCCCGGGAGGCTATTACGATGGGGGTCGAGACCATCTTCGAGGCCCGCGAGATTCTCATACTCGCGACGGGAGAGCACAAGGCAGACATCGTTCGCCGGGCGGTGGAAGGCGAGATCGACTACGAGGTGGCCGCGACCTTTCTCCAGCGCCACCCGAATACCACGTTCTACGTCGATCGGGCGGCGGCTGCGGCACTCACCAGGGTGGCTACGCCCTGGCTGCTCGGACCAGTCGAGTGGACCACCAGTCTGGTGGTACGCGCCGTTGTCTGGCTGTCACAGCAGAGCGGAAAGGCCATCCTCAAGCTCACCCAGCGCGACTATGCCGAGCACCGGCTCTCCGCCCTCGTGGCCCGATACGGCTCTCCCGGTGCGCTGAACGGCGAAGTGTTCAATGCTTTGGGAGCCAAGATCCGAGGCCGCTCGAAGCTCCCCCGGCAGAGCCGGATCATCTGTTTTTCTCCCCACCCGGATGATGACGTCATCTCCATGGGGGGCATTCTCCACAAGCTGGCAGTAAACGAGAACCGGATTACGGTCGCATACATGACCAGCGGCAATCTGGCTGTTTTCGACCACGACGTGCGGCGCCACCTGGATTTTATCGGCCGGCTGGCGAAGGAGCGCCGGATATCCGAATCCGGCGCAAAGGAGCTGCAGTGCCGGGTCAACGAGTTCCTCAGCCGAAAGCGCCCGGGCGATGTCGACATTCCCGAAGTGCAGGATACCAAGCGCCTGATCCGTGAATCAGAGGCAGTCGCCGGTATCCGAACGCTTGGGTTGGATGAACACTCGGCACGGTTTCTGAACCTTCCCTTTTACCAGACGGGGAAGGTGAAAAAGGATCCGATCGGATCGGCGGACATCTCGATTGTGCTGGAGCTGCTTCAGGAGGTTCGCCCCGATCTGGTCTTTATAGCGGGCGATTTGTCCGATCCGCACGGCACCCACCGCCTGTGCAAGGAAGCGGTGGAACGTGCGCTGGACAAATACACGATTGCGGGCGGCCGGCGGCCTGAAGTGTGGCTGTATCGCGGTGCCTGGCAGGAGTGGTCGGTGACGGAATCAACCTGGCTGGTGCCGCTCTCTCAGGAGGAGCTTCGGCTCAAGATTCAGGCAATCTTCAAGCACCAATCCCAGAAGGACACCGCACCGTTTCCCGGCCCCGATGAGCGGGAGTTCTGGCAGCGGGTGGAAGCTCGCAACAAGGCGACTGCCGCCGAGCTAGACCGGCTAGGGCTGGCGGAATACTTCGCGATGGAAGCCTACGTGGTCATGACCTGACAGCGACCCCACGGGTTATTTCGGTTTGACGGAACGTCTGGGTGAATCCAGGGCTCATCATATGGCGTAAAGTGAAAGAGCCACCCGCCCGAGAGCTAAATGCAATACCGTAGCCTGCCGATTGTCCTCGTCGTCCTGTGCCTATATGCATCGCCCAGGTCACTCACCGCTCAAGGTCAGGGCGCAGCTCTCCTCAGGGCAGATCAGCAGGCGGCACAGCTCTCGATCGACTCAGGGTTT
>DASPKB010000225.1:0-2273 GCA_035628315.1 Gemmatimonadales bacterium
GCGCGGCAAGGCCGGCGGAATCAAGCTCTGCTCGAGTGAGGACGAAGTCCGTCAGGCCGCAAAGAGTCTGCTGGGCAAGCGGCTGGTGACGCACCAGACCGGCCCGGAGGGCCGCGTTGTCCACCGGCTGTACGTAGAGGCCGCGGTTCCAATCGAGCGCGAGCTGTACCTCGGACTGGTGCTCGACCGCAAGACCGAGCGCATCATGATCGTGGCCCACCCACAGGGTGGAATGGAGATCGAGGAGATCGCCCAGAGCGCACCGGGCTCCATCCTGCGCGAAGTGGTCGAGCCGGCCATCGGGATGAGCGGATTTCAGGCTCGTGAGATTGCCTATGGGCTGGGCCTCGCTCCGGCCCAGGTCAGCCGGGCCGTCACTACGCTCCTCGGCGCCTACCGGGCATTCCGCGACCTGGATGCCACAATGGTCGAGATCAATCCGCTGGTGGTCACATCCGATGGGCAGGTGCTCGCGCTGGACTGCAAGATGACGTTCGACGACAACGCCATGTTTCGCCGGCCCAACGTGAGCGAGCTGAGAGACTACGCCGAGGAGGATCCCCGAGAGGCCCAGGCAGCGGAGCACGGGCTCAACTACGTGGGACTGGATGGAGAGATCGGCTGCATCATCAACGGAGCGGGACTCGCCATGGCCACCATGGACATGATCAAGCACGCGGGTGGGCAGCCGGCCAACTTTCTCGACGTCGGTGGCGGCGCCTCGCCCGAACGGGTCGCGGCCGCGTTCCGGCTGGTATTATCGGATAACAAGGTGGGCGCCATGCTGGTCAACATCTTCGCGGGCATCAATCGCTGCGACTGGGTGGCGCAAGGCGTCGTCCAGGCCGCCCGAGAGATTCAGATGCAGGTGCCGCTGGTGGTCCGGTTGGCTGGAACTAACGTGGAGGAGGGCCGCCGCATCATTCGGGAGAGCGGACTCCCCATCATCACGGCCGAGAGTCTGTCCGACGCCGCGGAAAAGGTTGTGGCTGCATTGAAGAGCTCGCGCGCCAAGTCAACCGCATCAGGGAATGGTGCACCATGAGCATTCTGATCGACGAGCGGACCCGGGTCATTGTCCAGGGCTTTACTGGTGAGAAGGCCACCTTCCACACCCGTGAGATGATTGCCTACGGGACCAACGTGGTTGGAGGAGTTACCCCGGGAAAGGGCGGCATGCGCCACCTCGACCGGCCCGTATTCAACACCGTGAAGGAAGCGGTGCGTGAAGTCGGGGCGGAGGCCAGCATCATCTTCGTGCCGGCGGCGTTCTGCGCCGACTCCATCATGGAAGCGGCGAATGCCGGGATCCGGTTGGTGTGCACAATTACCGATGGCATACCAGCGCAGGACATGATGATGGTGAAGCGCTATCTGTTCCGATTCCCGAAGGAGCGCCGGACCACCCTGATCGGGCCCAATTGTGCCGGTATTATCAGCGCCGGTAAGGCGATGCTGGGCATCATGCCGGGACACATCTACTCGCGGGGGCACGTCGGTGTGGTCAGCCGCTCGGGAACGCTGGGGTATGAGGCGGCCGCGCAGATGAACGCACTCGGCATTGGGCAAACTACAAGTGTCGGCATTGGTGGCGACCCGATCAACGGCAGCTCCTTCGTGGACATGCTGAAGTTGTTCGAAGAAGACCCCGAAACCGAGGCGGTAATGATGATCGGCGAGATCGGGGGGCCGCAGGAGGCGGAGGCGGCGTTGTTCGTTAAGGAGAACATGACCAAGCCGGTCATCGGCTACGTGGCCGGCCTGACGGCCCCGAAGGGCCGCCGAATGGGGCACGCTGGCGCGATCATCTCGGCTTTCGGTGACACCGCGGCGGAAAAGGCGGAGATCATGCGCTCGGCCGGCCTGACTGTGGCGCCCAGCCCAGCGGAGCTGGGATCCACCGTAGCTGCAGCGCTGGCCAAGCGCTCCTCCCGAAAGAAGGTCGGTGTGAAGTGACCGCACGCCCGACGGTGGTGGTGACTCGCCGCCTGCCTGGCGTGGTAGAGGAAGAGCTGAGCCGCGACTTCGACGCCCGGCTCAATCGCGACGACCGCCCGCTCGGCCCGGAGGGGCTTCAGGACGCGCTCCGCAGTGCCGACGCCCTGCTCTGCACGGTGACCGACAAGATCACGGCCGAGGTGCTGAGCGTGGAGCCGCTTCGGGCGCGAATGCTGGCCAACTTCGGCGTGGGCTTCAATCATATCGATACCGGCGCCGCCAAATCGCGGGGTCTGGCAGTGTCGAACACGCCCGAGGTGCTTACCGAAGCCACC
>DASPKB010000226.1:0-2890 GCA_035628315.1 Gemmatimonadales bacterium
GGACAAGAGCAAGGATGGGATCGCCGTAGTCGACGTCGCCCAGCGAAAAACAATTCGCGTGTTGCCTGGAGGGTCGGATCCCGAGGCGTTCGACATCAGCCGGGATGGCTCCACCCTCTTTGTATCCAATGAAGATGTGAATACGGCCTCGATCGTGGACATCGCAACCGGCAAGGTGCGTGCAACTGTGGCTGTGGGCAGGGAGCCCGAAGGCGTTCGGATTCAGCCGGATGGTGCCGCAGTCTGGGTGACCGGCGAGACCGACAACAACCTCACGCTGCTCGACACGAAAACTGGCGAGGTGATCACTAAAGTTCAGGTGGGGAAGCGTCCGCGCGACCTGGCATTTTCGCCCGACGGCAACCGTGCCTATGTGACCGCAGAGATTGACGGCACAGTTTGGGTTCTGGAGCTGCCTTCGCGGAAGGTCGCTAAGGTTATTCAGCTACCGAAGGATTCGAAGCCGATGGGCGTCGTAGTCTCCCCCGACGGCCGGCGGGTTTATGTCGCCAACGGGCGCGGAGGGACGGTGTCGGTTATCGATGCCACTACCAACGCGGTCGTCTCCACCGTTCCGGTCGGACAGCGTCCGTGGGGAATCGCGCTGACGTCGGACGGCAGGAAGTTTTACACTGCGAACGGTCCCTCCAATGACGTGACCGTAGTCGATGCCGGACGAATGCAGGTGATCAAGAAGATCCCGGTCGGAACCATCCCCTGGGGTGTCGCAATGGGACCTCCGCCCGAGCCCGATCGCGCCCCATGAGGTTGGGTTTCTCTCAACTGGTGACGCTTGCCGTTCCGCTGCTTGCCGGCGCCGACTTCCCCGCAGCGGTTCCCAGCGCTTTCCGCTTCGCGCCTGAAGCCCAACCCGAGCTCCACCGGCTGTGGGAGGCCAGTACTCTGGCGAAGGCCGAAAGGGTCGCGTGCCTGGCCGCTGATATAGACGGCGATACGGTACGGATCTCCCGGGTGCTCCCGCTCCAGGTAAGCCGGGCAGACTCGCTGGGGATCTCGGCGACCTCCTCTCTGGAGAGCTGCGGCCCGCCTGAATGGCGGGGCACCGTGCATACCCACGTGGCGCTGCGCGATGGCCGGACGCCATACACGCTGTTCTCCGGTGCCGACCGTGGGGTGATGATGATGTGGTGGCAACGCTGGAAGGTGGATGGAGTCTTCTGTCTGCTCTACAGCGGGAACGAAGTCATCTGCGAGATCGAAGGGCCGCGGGGCGCGGTTCTCTTCCCCCGCTCCCGATATTGAGCCCTCACCGGCTTTTCACCACCCTGCTGCTGCCGGCCACGCTGGCGTCGGCCCCAGTTCTCGCCCAGTCCGGGAGCGGCCCGACGTTCCGCTTTACCCGCGAGACGGGACGTGCACTAGGGGAGTTGTGGCGGGAGAGCGTGGCAGCACGGGAAGAACGGGTGGCCTGCCTGGCCGCGACAGTCCGGAAGGATACGGTATGGGTGCATCGGATATTGCCGGTTGATTCCGAGCAAGCCGATTCGCTCGGCATCTCCGCCCGGGCATCAGTAGAACAGTGCGGCCCTCCCGAATGGTCCGGCACGGTTCACACCCATATCGCCCTCTACACTGACGACCTGCCGTCCACCAAGTTCTCGGCCCAGGACCGGATTGCCATGCGTCTCTGGTATGACCGCTGGCATGCCGACGGGGTGTTTTGCGTGGTGTATAGCGCGGAGGACGCGCATTGCGAGGCGGACGGAGTAGTCGGCGGGCTCCGCTCGCGGCCTCGGGTGGTTCGCTAAGCGTTCGACCGTCTCAGGAAAATGGCCTTCGGCTGAAAAGGCCGTTCGGCTTCCGTTGAGCCAGCCAACTATCGATCCCCCAGGTACGTCCCGCCCGCGCAAAGAAGAAAGCCAGCATCAGGAAGAACAGCACCAGGTGAAACCCCTGCTGTCCTGGTGACATCCACTGGGTCGCCAGTCCGTAGTTGGTGACCAGGAAGAGTCCCACCAGCGATGCCAGCCCGGTGAGCAGGCCGAGCGTCAGTCCCAGACCCACCACGGTCTCACCCCAGGCGGTGAGCTGCGCAAACAGGCTGCTGTTGGGTAAAACGGTGTTCTCGAGGAAGTGCTTGTAGAAGCTCAGCGGATTATCCGAGGCCTGCCGGGCGACAATCTTCGGCATGACGTCGAGCCATCGCTCGCTCACGGCGGGAACCGGAATAATTCCGCCCAGGGAAACGAAACTCATTTTCGTCACCAGCGACTTGACGAAGTAGAGTCCCACCACAATCCGGAGAATCGCCAGCCACTGAGCGGGGCGATGCATGCGGCCTTCGGAAGCCTCAAAGTGTCGAGCCATCTTGACCCCTGATCGAGCTATGGACTATGCGCATGGGCTGTTCCGGTCGCAGGCGCAGCGCCCAGACCAATAGCCGGTCCTCCCGCTCAAACCTCAACTCCCGACTTCGAAAACACAAAGGCGCAGAGAACCTCTAATCTCCCAGGCTGATTCCGAGTTCCCTGGCAGTGATAATCGTGTCGGAGTCGAGCGGCACGTTCTTGGGTTGCCCTACGATCTCCTGGAGGGGAACCTGCTCGATGCCGGGCCCTTTTAGACCGACCATCACTCCAAACGACCGGTCGGCAATGGCCCGAACCGCTGCCGCGCCGAATCGTTGGGCGAGCAGACGATCGTACGTCGTAGGTGAGCCGCCGCGCTGCAAATGGCCCAGCACCAGGGTCCGGGTTTCCTTCCCGGTGTACACTTCGATGGCCCGCGCTACCTTGCTCCCGATGCCGCCGAGGCGGTCTACCGTTCCCACACCGCGACGCTCGACCAGTTCCACGTTCCCGTCAACCGATCGCGCGCCTTCCGCCACCACCACAATGCTGAACCGGCGTCCTGCGGCCTCCCGGCTTTT
>DASPKB010000227.1:0-3082 GCA_035628315.1 Gemmatimonadales bacterium
CGCACTGAGCGTGACGTGTCGGTGCACCCTTCGACCCGGCTTCCCGGAACCACCGAGATCGAGCGTGAAATCCGCCGCCGTGCTCCGTGATCTCGAAGGCACCATGCACGTCATCCCGAATGGTGAGGTGAAGGTGGTGAGCAACCGGACGCGGGGATGGGCCCGAGCAGTGGTAGATATCGCCGTGCCCTACTCCGAAGATGTCGACCGGATCCTGGGCGTTGTCAGGGACGAGGCAGCCCAGTTCTCCACCGATTCGGTGTGGGGGCTTCAGCTCGATGGTCCCGTCGAGGTTCTCGGGATCGAGGAGCTGCGGGATAACTCCGTTCTTATGCGAACGCTGCTCAAGACCCAGCCCGGATCCCAGTGGAATGTGGCCAGGGAGTTCCGCCGCCGGCTGAAGATTCGGTTCGACCGGGAGGCGATCGAATCGCCTATCCAGCAGCGGCGAGTTCAGGTGACGATCAAGGGCGGGGCGGACACTGAAGCCATTGCGACCGCAGCTGGCGCAGGGGCCTCCGGCTGATGGCGCTCCGTCTGTATAACACGCTGACCCGTCAGGCGGAGGCTTTCGAGCCGCTGCAGCCGGGGCGAGTCTCACTGTACACCTGCGGTCCCACCGTGTACAACTACGCCCACATCGGCAACTTCAGGACGTTCCTGTTCGAAGATCTGCTGCGTCGCTGGCTGGAGGCCAGCGGGTACGAGGTCTTTCACATCATGAACCTGACTGATGTGGACGACAGAACCATCGCCGCCGCCCGGGAAAAAGGTCTTTCGCTGCGGGACCATGTACAGCACTTCATCGAGGCCTTCCACGAAGATCGCCACTATCTCCGGATCAAGGACGCCTCGGTCTATCCGCGGGCAACCGAGTACATCGGAGCAATGGTGGCTCTGGTCGAAGGTCTCCTGAAAAAGGGTGTGGCCTACAAGGGAGAGGACGGCTCCGTCTATTTCTCCATCGCCCGATTTCCGGAATACGGGCGACTCTCGCGACTCGACACCAGAGAGCTCAAAACCGGAGCCAGCGCCCGGGTCAGCAGCGACGAGTACGCTAAGGAAGACGCTCGGGATTTTGCGCTCTGGAAAGCGGCAAAGCCTGAGGACGAAGCAGTCGGCGCGGCGTGGGAGGCTCCGTTTGGCAGGGGGCGTCCGGGATGGCATCTGGAGTGCTCCGCGATGGCCCTGGCATTGATCGGAGGGCAATGGGGTACGGATATCCTGGATATTCACGCCGGCGGGGTTGATCTCATCTTCCCGCACCACGAGGATGAGATTGCCCAGAGCTGCGCCTATACGGGA
Source organism: Gemmatimonadales bacterium (assembly GCA_035628315.1). Taxonomy (GTDB): domain Bacteria; phylum Gemmatimonadota; class Gemmatimonadetes; order Gemmatimonadales; family GWC2-71-9; genus CAVVWJ01. The sequence goes on from DASPKB010000227.1 coordinate 1,306, forward strand.
CGCAACCAGTTCGCCCGTTTCTGGCTCCACGGCGAGTTCCTGAATATTCGCGGGGCCAAGATGTCCAAGCGATTCGGCAACATCACGACCCCGCGCGACCTGCGAGAAGATGGGGTGGATCCTGGCGCCATCCGTCTTCTCATGTTTCAAACCCACTATCGGCAGAAGCTGGACCTCACAGATGAAGCTTTGACCGCGGCGCAGGAGGCTTCCCGGCGGCTTGGCGAGTTCCAGAACCGCCTGCTCGAGAATCGGAGCGACTCCGATTCACCCAGGTTTGCGGCCGCAGCCCAGCGGCTGGATCAGGACGTGCGGGAGGCGTTGGATGACGACCTCAACGCGCCGCGGGCAGTGGCCGCCGTATTCACATATATGAATGAAGGCCACGCCGCCCTCGATGCCGGCGATCGCCCCGGGGCCTCGTCTATCGCTGCCTGGCAGCGGGTAGAAGACATCCTCGGCGTTGCCAGTAAGGTCGTGATCATGAAAATCGAGGGCGGGGCGGTGGAAGCGGGTCGAGACGGTGCGGAACTTTCTGAACTTCCGCCCGCTGATGCTGGTGCGGTCGAGCCATGGGCTCTGGCTTGGGCCAGACGGCGGAAGGAGCAGAAAACGGCGAAAAACTACGCTGAGGCCGACCGCATTCGTGAACTACTAAAGGCAGCCGGGTGGGAGGTACGAGACAAACAAGATGGCTCTGTCGAAGTGGTCCGAATCAAGCGAGCCAGCTAACTTTCGGGTATTCCGCTGACGTAGCTCAATTGGCAGAGCAGCTGATTTGTAATCAGCAGGTTAGGGGTTCGATTCCCCTCGTCAGCTCGGCAGGTGAAAAAGCTCAGCCCCGGTCAAGGCCGGGGCTGCTTTGTTCGAAGCATCTCCAGAACGGCTTTAGGGGTCTGCTACGGAGAATCGGTCGTACTTCTGGTTTTCAGATAGCCGATCCGACGCGCAACGTTCCACGGGGATCGAAGATGCCAAATCTCTTGGGAGGAGCCGATTCCTGCTTCTGCTTGGCCCTACGCTGCGTCCTTGGTGTAGGTCCTCAATGCCCGAAACATTCCCCGGAGTAGCGGAGCAGGGCAGGGCTGTGAAGGGCAGGAGAGAGCATCGCCAAGCCCTTGCATAGCTTATACCTCGCTATTACTCTAAGGGTCTGTCAAAATTCGGCGTTCTGAGTCGGCGTGCTTCAACCCTGTTCTCCGCAACGTTTTATAGGCCCGGACGTGCCGATTCGGCCAGCGCGAATACCACAACTCGTGGAACGGACCCCGCTTCTTTGTCGGCGGGGTTCTGTCTCAGGTGGAGTCGGTAAGCGCAACGCGGGGGAGGCGGGAAGCCCGACGGTGGGGTGACCGAGTGGCTAATGGTAGCAGACTGTAAATCTGCCGGGCTAACGCCCTACGTAGGTTCGAATCCTACCCCCACCACTACAGCGGGGCAGAGCGGAAGCGGGGAAGCGGGAAAGTAGGGATGCGGGTGTAGCTCAGTTGGTAGAGCATCAGCCTTCCAAGCTGAGGGTCGCGGGTTCGAGTCCCGTCGCCCGCTTTGCACGAGATGTCGCTCGCGTAGCTCAGTTGGTAGAGCGCATCCTTGGTAAGGATGAGGTCCGCGGTTCAATCCCGCGCGCGAGCTTGGTAGCAAGGATGGAAGAGGCGGAGAGGACGGAGAAGGCGGAGTGATTGGCCGTCGACTGGCGACTCGCGACTCGTGACTCGCGACTCTTAACCGGGATCAGAGGACCATGGCGAAGGCAAAGTTTGAGCGCACCAAGCCGCAT
>DASPKB010000228.1:0-6913 GCA_035628315.1 Gemmatimonadales bacterium
GCCGATCGTCAAGGTGAAAACGATGGAGGGGAACTCCCGACATGCCGCTATCCGCCAGCCGTCGAATGGTCAGCCCCGCCGAATCGGTCCAGGCCTGCCCCGGGCGAAGCCTCTGAAGGGGAAGCCGAGGCAGCATATCAGTCAGCGCTGTGGTCATGTCTGCCAGCTCCGCCACCTCAGGCGGAATGAACGGCGCCCTGTGACTCTGATACATGCCCGCCGGCGTCAGCACCCCCCGGTATCGCCCGCCGACTAAACCATCGGTATCCGGGCGCACAACAGAGGCGCGCAGCCGACGCCAGAGTGCGAGAGAGTCGAGCCAGCCCTCGAGGGCAATCCCACCGCGTTCCGGAGCAGCCTTGAACCGCCAGACCCCGCGCCTGCCGGTGGTCTGTTGTTGTTCGCTACGGCCGGCCTCGGTCAGAATCCGTGATTCGGAAATCTCGAAGAAGCGAGCGCAGTTGAGCTGCGAGGCCGTGTACCGGAGAGAAACTGGTTCGCCCTGGGCGAAAAGCGAAGGCGGCGCCGTCAGGAGCAGCGCCGCCGGAACAAGCCCGAGCCAACGATCCACCCCGCTACTCCGCACCCATATACGGGTATCGGTAGTCGCGCGGGGGACTCAGATTCTCCTTGATGCTGCGGGGCGAGACCCAGCGCAGGAGATTCAGGACCGAGCCGGCCTTGTCGTTGGTGCCACTGGCTCGGCTTCCTCCAAACGGCTGCTGACCCACAACCGCGCCGGTCGGCTTGTCATTGACATAGTAGTTCCCCGCCGAATGCCTCAGGGCCCGGTCCGCCTCGGTGATTGCTCCCCGGTCGCGGGCAAAGACGGCGCCGGTCAGTGCATAGGGACTGGTCTGATCGACCAGCGCCAGGGTTTCCCGCCACCGATTGGCCGGATAGACGTGCACCGTCAGAACCGGCCCGAAGATTTCCTCGCACATCAGCCGGTACGCCGGATCCTCCACCTGCAACAGGGTCGGTTCCACGAAGAAGCCGACCGAATCGTCCGTACCGCCGCCTGCCAGAATTTTTACTCCCGGATCGGTTTTGGCGGCCTGCAGGTGGTTCTGGAGCCGGGTGAACGATCTGCGGTCGATCACGGCCCCCATGAAATTTCGGAAATCCGCCACATCACCCATGCGGATGTCTTCGATCATCGCCACAACTCGGTCGCGCACGGCAGGCCAGATGGAATCGGGGATGTAGGCGCGTGACGCGGCGCTGCACTTCTGGCCCTGGTATTCGTAGGCTCCGCGGACGATCCCAACAGCGAGCGCATCGATGTCGGCGCTGGAATGGGCGAGAATGAAGTCCTTGCCGCCCGTTTCTCCGACCACCCGCGGGTATCCGGCATAGCGATCCAGATTTGCCGCAACCGTCTTCCATAGACTCTGGAACACTGCGGTCGAGCCGGTAAAGTGGATCCCCGCCATGTGGCGGCTGGAGAGCAGCCGTTCGCTGATCTCGATGGGATCGCCGGGAAGAAAATTGATGACCCCGGGAGGCAACCCCGCTTCTTCCAGGAGCTTGTAGACGAACCAGTTGCTCAGCATGGCGGTGGCGGCCGGCTTCCAGATCACGGCGTTGCCCATCAGGGCCGGTGCCGTGGGGAGATTTCCGCCGATCGCGGTGAAGTTGAACGGCGTAATTGCGTACACGAACCCCTCGAGGGGGCGGTGATCGAGCCGGTTCCAGACACCAGGTGACGATGCCGGCTGCTCCTGATAGATCCGCTCCGCGTAATGCACATTGAAACGGAAGAAATCGATCAGCTCGCAGGCACTGTCGATCTCCGCCTGATACGCCGTCTTGCTTTGTCCCAGCATGGTGGCGGCATTGACCAGCTGGCGATGCGTGGTGGCCAGCATCTCCGCTGCTCTGAGGAACACCGCGGCGCGGTCTTCAAAGCGCCAATGACCCCAATCCTGCTGGGCTTCACGTGCGGCTTCAATAGCTGCATCGATGTTGGCTCCATTGGCCTGGTGAACTTTGGCCAGTACCCTGCCATGGCAATGGGGAGAAACAACATCCTGCACTACGCCAGTCCGAACTTCCCGGCCGCCGATGACCGCGGGAATGTCGGTCACTCGCGAGCCAACGGCCTGAAGAGCCGATTTGAGTGCGGCACGCTCAGGAGATTCCGGCGCGTAGTTGAGCACCGGCTCATTGTGAGGGAGGGGAATGTTCCAGATACCGCCCATGTACTCTACCAGAAGCCGAAGGTTTCGTGAAGATAATCAGAACAGGCCGGTAGGCGGCTTTCCCGGTCCGGCAAGAATGGGTTTATCTAGAAGGGTAAAGCCGTTCGCCTGGAGAATGGCCTGACCCTCCGGCGAAAACACGAAGCGTACGAATGCCTCGGCCGTACGCGGATTTGGCGCCGCATTCGGAATCGTCAGGGCGTAGACAATAGGCTCACCTCGGAAGTCGATCGAGTCCCGGCCGACACGGCGGTGGCCCGGTAGGCGAACCGATACCTGAGCATACCACCCGGCCAGTTCGGGGTCGCTTAAATCGAGTTCGCGCGGGAGAGAGACGTACCGCAAGCCGGTGGTTTTGGCAATCGAGGCGTATGACCACGAATAATCCAGCTCGCCTGCCTGAACCAGCGCGGTCAGATCGGCTTCCTTGGGCCGCATGTACTTCGGGGGATGCACTTGTTCCAGCCGAGCAGTCAGCCCTGGCTGGCGATAGAACCTCTCCGCCAGCTGAAACACCATGAGCGAGCGGTATCCATTGGGATCCAGCACCGGATCGGACCGCCCCGCCCGGACTTTGGGTCGCTGCAGCACCTGCCACCAGTTTTCTCCGTTGATCTCCTCGGCTGCAATGGATTGATCGGTAAAGATCAGTACCATTGAATTGCGCGCAAAGGTGGCGTACCAGCCAGCATGATTCGGAATGAGCAGCTTGGCGATCACTCCGTAATCGGCCACGCCGATTACATCCGGGGTTTTGCCCAGGTCGGTCAGCTTGCGGGCAGCCTCCAGGCTGCCCGAGTTCTCCTGCGCAGGCTGCACATCCGGATGGCGAGTCTTGAACGCCCGGAGCAGGTCGCTGAAAGGTTTGGCGAGACTGCCGGCATTGAATACGACCAGGGTTCCTGAAACAGGCGTCTGAGCGGACCCGGCGGAGCTCAGGAGCAATAGAAACGAAAATGCGAGAAAATACGGAACCATGGATCCTCGAATGAGTGACGCGTATGCTTTACCGCCCTCTGGCGAAACTGCCAGCCAGCCGTGAGTCGAAAGCTAATCCGCAGACTGCTGTCATCTACTTCGGCGAATTACTTTGTGGGGGTATTGAGGCGGGGTAAACCCGAGACGCTCTGAATCGAAGATCCCGATCATCATTTCAGTATAGGAGTGGGGATGAAGCTCTCCTTCGGTGTTCTCCTGCTGGCATTCGTCGGGCTTGCCTCTTGCCGGGACTACGATCTCGAGTCACGCCTGGTGGACCAGGACGGCTTGCTCCCGGCGGACCAGTACGCCCGCTATGGACGAGAGCAGGCGCAGGAGATTGCCATTGCCCGTGAGTATGCCCGGGCTCGCCAGGGCTCCGCACCCGATCAGCTGGTCAAGCAGGCTGAAGCTGCCGCGGCCTACGCGCGAAGCCTCCCCGATGTTGCGGACGTCAGAGCCGATCCAGCCGGTCTGGTGTTGACCGTTCGTTTTAAAAGCGGCTGGAGGACGATGGTAACGCCGCTCGACGACGGAAAGAGCGGGGCCGAAACAGCGGGGCTGCCGGCCAGGGCGGGCGCGAATGCGCCGAGCTGAGACCGGTTGCCGTCAGGTGACTACGACGCTTCCCGACGAAGCGGCGGCGGAACGGCTGGCAGGCTTGCTGATTGAAGAGCGGTTAGCGGCGTGCGCCCAGGTGCTGGGGCCGGTGTCCAGTACATACCGCTGGAAAGGAGCTGTTGAGCGGGCAACGGAGTGGTTTTGTCATCTGAAGACTAGTGAGGCGCGGCTGGCGGCACTGGAAGCGCGTATCAGGGAGGTTCACCCCTATGACGTGCCGGAAATCATCTCACTTTCGATCGAGGGCGGAAACTCCGAGTACCTGCGATGGATCGAGGAGACCGTGAGGTAAGACCTACTGCCGGACAGCAAGCTCGGTGCGCACCCATACTATGAGAGAGGGCGGCGCCATGGTGGTCCTGCGCTGTCTTGCCAGCAAGTTGAGGAACGCCCGGTCACACTGGTAAGCCGGCAGACAGCTCCGGCAACCGGTGAGGTGCTCCCCGACGGATCGAGACTCTTCCGGACCCAGTTCCCGATCCAGATATTCCCAAAGCCGGGCCAAAACTTTTTCACATTCCATCCATCGAACCCCCCAAGATGCGCCGCCCCTGTCGGACGCTGCTCCCTGAACAGCGAATGCCCCCGTCCGGTTCCTGGACCCGGGCCCGCCCGGAGATCCCATGACCAACCGAGGAAAGTTGTTGACTCTGATCGCGGTTCTGGCCTTTGCGGCCATGCTGCTCTGGTCGACGCTCAGCTCTCAGCATGTGGAGTGCACGGTAAGCGTGGCGTACGGTGGGAGCACGGGTGAGGCCTCCGCCTCGGCCGCCACTGAAGAAGAAGCCGTCCGGCAAGCTCAGACCGCAGCGTGCGGGCCTCTCACCGGAAGCATGGACGACCGGATTGCCTGTGACCGGACTCCACCACTTCAACGCCGGTGCCGGATCCTGTGACCGGGCTGCGCCGATTCCGGTTCTCCTTACCGCACACCTGGTCCTGCTGGTTGGATGCGTCCCCGTGGCTGCGGCCCTGAGCTGGGTTCTTCCGGCAGGACAGTACGACCGCCGGGATGACACTGCTACCGGACGGAGCGTGGTCGTTCGGACACGTACGCCAGGGTACCCCCCCAGCCTGTCGGTCCGTTCCAGGCACTTGTAGCAATTCCCAAAGGCATAGTGGAGGCCGCTTCGGTTATCGGCCTGGTCTTCCTGATCGGGGGAGCTTTTACCGTGTTCTCTCGGAGGGGCAGATCGCGGACACCCTGGTCACAACCTGTTTACTCCCATCGCAGGTCTGCCCGCAACGTTGGCCGCCGTGGGCATGCTGGTGGGGCTCCTGCTGGTCACGGCGATCATCGCCTTGCTCGTTGCGGTGAGTTCAGGCCTCAGCTGATACCCGCGAGATTCTCCAGCACCTTCAGGTCGGCCAGCCCCACATGCCGCCCTCGTTCCTTCCCGCCCTGGAAGGCAATGATGGTCGGAATACCGCGAATTCCGAAGCGAGCAGCGGTCATAGGACTCGCGTCCGTATCGAGCTTGAGGACCAGCGTTTCACCGGCCCGTTGCTGGGCGAACTGATCGAGGGTAGGAGCCATGATCTTGCAGGGGCCACACCAGTCGGCGTAGAAGTCCACCAGTACCGGCACGCTCGCTCCGGTGATGGTTCGCTCGAAGTCCTGGTCGGTGACCTTCTGGGGTCGGTCGAGCCGTAGCGGCTTGCCGCACTTAGCGCACTTCGGACCGGCTGAAAGGCGGGCCAGGTCCACCCGGTTGGGCGCCGAGCAGAAGGGGCAATTGATCACCACCGGCCGGGCGGTTGGGGTAGCGCCTGCTGTCATAGGACCTCTCTGGTTCCTCGCAGAAATCCAAGTCAAATGTATGTCGCCGTACAGCTCTGTGGTTGGTACCCCGATACCGGGGTGACGACCTTCACAGACAGGAACAATAGGCGTGGCATTAGTGTTGCTACCGAGAGGATGGGAGTCTCCCATCGGGAGGATGGTGGCAGATGAGCGAGCTGACAATCCGGGACATGGAACAGGACGAGGACTTTGCGGCCTGGTTCTCCGAGATCCTCGAGCAGGAAGAGGATCCCGCCGGGTGGTCGAGCGCGCTGGATGAACGCTACCTCATACTCAGCAACGAGATCGGCGACTGGATCGGGGGCCTGCGGTTCTGGCTTCGGGGTGGCGTTGCCCACCTGGTCGACATCGTCGTCCTCCCGCAGGAACGTCATCGGGGTCACGCCCACCGGCTCCTCTCTGCCTTTGAACAGCGCGCAGTGGAATCAGGAGCACACCTGGCCGAGTTCTGGACCGACGACTCACGGTCGGTGGGTCTGCTGGCAGCCCTCGGCTGGCGCCGCATTTTCGAGCGGGAAGGCTATATAGGCCAACGCTCCTGGTCCCTTATGGAAAAGACTCTGGCTTCCAAAAAGCCCTGAGTTCCCGCCGCCGTCAGTGGCACAGACGCGACTGGCAACACTATCTTAGTGGGCTGGTCACATCCTAGAGCTTCGTCTCCCGTCGTCGAAGGTATTTCATGGGCATCGCGACCGACCCCGCTCGGGAACTCTACTCGAAAATCGAGGTGCTTCAGGACCTGGAGAATGTTGTCCGCGACCTGATGGAAGTGCATGAGCGCAAGCGAGAGCTCTGGTTCCCTTCCGATCTGGTTGGTCCTGCCGCAGACGAGTGCCCCGAGACTCACATCGCCAACCTTCGCAAGCAGGCCGCCGGGATCCCGGATCATGCCCGCGCTGCGCTGGCGCTGAACCTCCTGACCGAGGAGGGACTGCCCCACTTCCATCGCCTTTTAGCGGTGTACCTCGGCGACGACAGTTTCTGGAGGAGCTGGAACAATCTCTGGACGGCTGAAGAGGACCGCCACGGCCAGGTGCTTCACGACTACGCCCGTGACACCCAGCTGCTGCACCAGCGAAAACTGGAAGAGATGCAGTTCGAGTATCTGCGGGCCGGTTTTCACCCGCAGTGGGACCGGGATCCCTACCGGGTGTTTGCCTACACTACGGTGCAGGAACGGGCCACCCAATTTTCCCACAGCGAAACGGGAAAGATCGTGGCGGAATACGAGCCGCGGCTCGCCTCCATCCTGAGCCAGGTGGCAAAGGAAGAGGCCCGGCACTACACCTTTTACCGCACCGTCTTT